>NZ_LXYF01000063.1:0-130063 GCF_002894065.1 Sphingobium sp. SA916 | reverse complement strand
CGTCGCCGCCCCGCGCCAGGCCGCTCCGGCGCGTGTCGCGGCGGCTGCGCGCATGCAGCAGGCTCCGCGCCTTCAGCCGGCGGCTTTCCGCGCGAGTGGGAAGGGCGGCGGCCACTGGGTGGTCCAGCTCGGCGCCTATGACAATGCGGCCATCGCCAAGGAAAAATGGTTCTCCATGGCTCGCCGCAACAGCATGCTGGCGAATTTGCCGGTCGTCACCAGCCAGATCGCGGTGAACGGCGCCACCCTGGCCCGTCTGGCGGTCGGCGGCTTCGACGAGCGGGCGGAGGCGGTCGCGCTGTGCCGGGCCATACAGGCGCGGCGCGGTCAATGCTTCGTGCGGGAGAATGTGGCGGACGCGACGCCGCAGCGCTGGGCGCTGGCGACGCGCGGGCGCCAATTTGCCGGCCGCTGAAAAAATCTTTGCATTACAGGCGTCCTGCGGGCGGTTCCCCCATGGGAGCCGCCCGCTTCCTTTTTCGCTGCTGCCTGCGGGGCGTGAAATGGGGAAGAAGGCGGGGCGCGGGACATCTGTCCTCCTCCTCCACCTATCAGCATTTCGAATGGGTGTATTCGAAGAACTAAATCGCCTCCCTTAGATTATATTCATAATGCAACGCCCCGAAGGCCGACCGGACGTCGTGCCGAATGGAGCGGCGCGCGACAGCGCCGCCTGGGGGATATATGCGGTTGAGTTCGAAAATCGGGCGGGTCCTGGCGGCCGGCGCGAGCGCCATGGCCTTCTGCGCGGGCGGGGTCGCCGGGGCCGCGGAGCCCGATGCGCCGTCCCCGGCGCAGGCCGGGCCGGGAGACACCGGCGTGGAGGTGATCACGGTCACCGCGCGCCATCGCGCCGAAAAGCTTCAGGAAGTGCCGATCGCTGTCACCGCCCTGACGGAGCGGGACCTTGCCGCGTCCGGCAATTCCAGCATCCGCCAGATGCAGAGGCAGGTGCCGAGCCTTCAGATATTGGGGTTCAATCCGCGCAACATCACGATCCAGATCCGTGGGCTGGGAACGACGGGCGGCGCGGCCAACAGCGGCACCGAGCCGGGCGTCGGCATCTATGTGGACGGCGTCTATCATGCGCGTCCGTCGGTGGTCGTCTTCGACACTTTCGACGTGGCCAATGTCAATGTCCTGCGCGGTCCACAGGGCACGCTGTTCGGCAAGAACACGGTGGCCGGCGCGATCGAGATCACCAGCCAGCGCGCATCCTATGAGCCCGAATTGCTGGGGGAGGTTTCCTATGGCAATTACGACTATGGCCAGATCAAGCTGGCGGCGTCCGGGCCATTGGGGGACAGCGGCTTCGCGGTCCGGGTCGCGGGCATGAAGGCGGACCGCAACGGCACCGTCTATAACAGCGTCTACAGGGACGACTGGCAGGATCACCATAACCAGGCCGTTCGCGGGGAGCTGGCCTATCGCAATGAGGATGAGAGCTTCACCGCCCGGCTGAACGCCGATTATAACGACCAGAATTCCTATTCGGCCATGCCCCGGCGCGGCGTCCTGCCGAAGCTGCGCGCGGATGGCAGCGTCGCGACCGCAAGGGGCTATTACGACCGGGCGCGCGACGCCGGTTATGTCCCGCCGCCCATAGACGCCTTTGCGCGGCGCATCGATGTGGATACGCCGTTCACGATCAACATGCAGACCGGCGGCGCTTCGCTTACCCTGGTGAAGAAGCTGCTGGGGGATCACAGCCTCACCTCGATCACCGCATGGCGGTTCTGGGACTGGAATCCCTCCATCGACAGCGACGGCACCGGCGCGGCGATCAACATCCAGACCAATCTGCCTACCGCCCAGCGGCAATGGAGCCAGGAACTGCGCATCGCCTCCCCCGGCGGGGGCGCGGTCGACTATACGGCGGGGCTTTATTATTTCTGGCAGCGCACCCGCGAGGTGCCGTTCAACACCTATGGCAGGGATGCCGCCAAATATCTGCTGGGCGCCGCCTTCCCTTCGGAAGCGCTGAACAATTTCAGCCAGACCGGCCTGCAGCTCTTCCACACCAAAAGCTATTCCGCCTTCGCCAATGCGACATGGCATGTGGATGAGCGCTTCGACCTTACCGGGGGCATCCGCTACACCTATGAGAAGCGCTCGGGCCGTTTCGAATCCGTGGCCGTGGGCGGCGTGCTGCTGACCGACCCGGTCTTCTCCTCCCTGTCCCCCGAGCAGCTGACCGCCATCGCGTCCCGCCGGAACGGCTTCGCTCCCACGGCGCGATACGATGCGGCGACCGAGGGCGGGCGCGTGTCGGGGACGGTCAACGCGCTTTATCGGCTGGCCCCCGGCATCAACCTTTATGCCGGTTATTCGCGCGGCTTCAAATCGGCGGGGATCAACCTGGTGACGCCGGTGCAGCTCGCCAACGGGCCGGCTCCGGTGACTTTCGATCCGGAGATCGTGGATTCCTTCGAAATCGGCCTGAAGACCGACCTGTTCCACAACGCCGTCACCTTCAATCTTGCCGCCTTCCGGTCCGACGACAAGGGCTATCAGGCCAATCAGGGGGTGATCGTGCAGACGGGCAGCGGGCCCATCGCCCGCTATTTCATCACCAATGCCGGCAAGGTCAGGACCCAGGGCGTCGAAATGGATGTCCGGGCGAGATGGAACGGCCTGTCGCTGACGGGCGCCGCCACCTATAACGACGCCAAATACCGGTCCTACACCAACGCCCAATGCCCCTATCTGTGGGTCACGGCGGCCAATGGCGGCATCTGCGACATTTCCGGGCGCCAGATCGCGGGCGTGTCGAAATTCGTCTATACCATCGCCGCCGAATATGCCTTCGCCCCACGGCCGATATTGGGCACGGAGGCGACGCTGTTCCTGGGCGGCGACTATAATCACCGGACCGGTTTCTACGGATCGCTCAATACCGATCCCTTCGCCCGCGTGCCGGGCTATGGGCTGGCGAGCGCCTATGCCGGAATCCGGAGCGCCGACAATCGCTGGGAATTGCGGCTGTGGGGCCGCAACCTCTTCGACAAACAATATTTCGTCAATGCGTCGGTCGATCAGGTCACGACCTATTCCTACAACGGGACGCTTGGCGATCCGTGCTTCTACGGCGCCACGCTCCGGATGAAGCTGTGAACCGCGCCGCCGCCGCCCGCCGGGCCGCCCGAACCCTTCCAACGATCCCCGCCAGAAGCGGCTTTGCCCAGACAGGAGACAGCAGATGACGATTGCCAACCGGTTGAAGCTGGGCCTTGTCCTCCATGGCGTGGGCCGGGGATGGCAAAGCTGGCGCCATCCCGAAGCCATCATCGATGGCAGCACCAATATCGACCTTTATGTCGAGCAGGCGCAACTGGCCGAAAAGGGCCTGTTCGACTTCGTCTTCGTGGCCGACAGCCTTCAGATCGACGAAAGGTCCATGCCCCATTATCTGAGCCGGTTCGAACCGGCGACGATCCTTTCGGCGCTGGCGACCGTCACCAGCCATATCGGCCTGGTCGGCACTTTCACGGTATCCTATTCCGAACCCTTCAACCTGGCCCGCCAACTGGCATCGCTCGACAAGATCAGCCGGGGCCGGGCGGGCTGGAACGTGGTCACGTCCTGGCTTGCCGGGACCGCCGCCAATTTCGGCAAGGACAGGCATTTCGCCCATGACGAGCGCTATCGCCTGGCCGCGGAATATGTCGACGTGGTGCGGGGACTGTGGGACAGTTTCGAACCCGGCGCGCTGGTGGGGGACAAGGAGGCGGGCGTCTTCCTCGAACCCGGCAAGCTCCACACCCTGGATCATGCCGGGGAGTTCTTCCGCGTTCGTGGCCCGCTCAACCTCGACAGGACGCCGCAGGGTTATCCCGTGACCTTCCAGGCCGGCACGTCGGAGGAGGGCCGGAACTTCGCCGCCAGCTATGCCGATGCGATCTTCAGCGTGCCGCGCAGCAAGGAACAGTCGATCGCCTTCCGCAGCGATCTGCGCCGCCGCGCCGCGGAGGCCGGGCGCGATCCCGACAAGCTCTATGTCTTCGGGGCGATTTCCGCGCAGGTCGCCTCCACCCGGGAGGAACTCGACCGCCTGGTGGAGGAGCGCAATCGTTATAATTCGATCGAGAATGCCCTGTCGTCGCTCGGCCAGTCGTTCAACGACTATGATTTTTCCAGGCATGATCTGGACGCGCCCTTTCCCGCGGTGACGGAGGAATGGCTCAACAGCAGCCAGGGGGCGGTCACGCGCATCGTCAGCGCGGCGGTCGAGGAAGGGCTGACGCTGCGGCAGACCGCGCTGCGCTTCGGCAGGCCGATCGACAGCCTGGACGGCACGCCCGAAGAGATTGCGGACCAGATGCAGAGCTGGCTGGACGACGGCGCGATCGACGGCTTCATGCTGACGGAGGGGCTGCCGGGCCAGCTGAAGGCCTTTGTCGAGCAGGTCGTGCCGGTGCTGCAGCGGCGCGGATTGCTGCGGACCAGCTATGAGGGCGCGACCTTCCGCGAGAATCTGGACCTGCCGATACCGCAGAACCGCTATTCGGGCGCGGCGGCATGAGAATGAGCGGGGCGATCCGCCGGATGAAGGCGCTTTGGCGGACGCTGGCCGGCGCGGCGGTCGCTGTCCTGCTCGTTCCGCTTGGCGGGTGCGATCGCCCGGCCGACGGCGACGGTCAAGTCCTGCGCGTCGGCACGCACAGGGGCGGCACGCGGGGCATGATGCTTGCGGCCGGAGAGTTGAAGGACGTGCCCTACCGGATAGAATGGGCGCAGTTCCCGAGCGCCCAGACGCAGATCGAGGCGATTTCAGCGAATGCGGTGGATGTGGGGATTGCCGGCGTGGCCTCCTTCCTCTTCGCCTATAACGGCAACCCGCAATTGCGTGCGATCCAGGCCATGGACGGAGGACCGGAGCAGAAGGCGGTCGCCGTCATCGTTCCGGAAAAATCGCCGGCGCGGGACATGCGTGACCTTCGCGGCAGGTCGATCGCCACGACCAGGGGGTCGGTCGGGCACATTACGCTGCTCCAGGCGCTGGAACAGGCCCATCTGAAGACCAGCGACGTGTCGATCAGCTTCCTGAGCCCGAACGATGCCATGACCGCCTTCGCCACGGGCAAGGTCGACGCGCTTGCGATATGGCTTCCCTATCTGGCGACCGCGGTCCGCAGCCACCATGCGCGGGTGCTGACCTATGCCTGGAACGGCACATCCAACTATCTGGTGCAGGTGAGCAGCGACGCTTCGGTGCGGGCGAAACATGCGTTGCTGGAGGATTTCCTGCGCCGCTATGCGCGGGCGCAGCTCTGGGCGAACGGGCATCCGCGCGAATGGTCGGAAATCTCTTCGCGGGAAACCGGCGTTCCGCGCGACATCGCCGCCTACAGCGCCGAACGCTGGCACTGGACGCCTGCCCCGGTGGACGGCCGGGTGGCCGACGCCCTGCACGAAACGGCGCGGATCTTCGCCGCGGAGCTGCCGCCGCCGCACCGCGACGGCGCGGCGGGCCTGGATTC
The DNA here is from genome assembly GCF_002894065.1 of Sphingobium sp. SA916. NCBI lineage: Bacteria > Pseudomonadati > Pseudomonadota > Alphaproteobacteria > Sphingomonadales > Sphingobiaceae > Sphingobium > Sphingobium sp. SA916. The sequence goes on along the minus strand of NZ_LXYF01000063.1, from coordinate 124,583 downwards.
CAGCTTCGACGATGCGGTCGACGGATCGGGAGGCCGGCGCAGCGGAGGGTGATCCGCCTCCCTGAAAATCCCTGGTGGTGCGGCCATCGCTTTGCGCTTAGGTTCCCCCCTCGAAATCACGATCGGTCATGAGGTGGAGGATGAAGTACAGGATCGGTTTCGACGATCAGCGCAAGCTGGTTTCCGTTTCCTTCTTCGAATTTCTGGATGCGGAAACCGGCCAGCGCTACACCACGGAATTGTCTGACGGGCTGCGCGCCAGGCAGGGGAGGGGGCACTATAACCTCCTCATCACGGTCGGGCAGCAGGACATCATGCCCCAGGGCACCGTGGAGGCGATCAACGATCTGGTCGAATCCGAAGCCTTCAGGATCATCCGCAAGACGGCGGTGGTTTCGCACAGCGCGCTGCATGCGATGCAGGTCAAGAGGATCGGAGAAAACCGCCTGATCAGGCCGGTGGCCACCGAAAAAGAGGCAATGGACTGGTTTGCCGAGGAGGAAGGGCCGGAGTAGCGCCGGGCGATGCGCTACACCGGATGTCGTGGCAGATCGCTGAGCGCCGAGACATTGCGGTAGCGGGTGGCGCGGCCGATCACCATGCCGTCGGAAAGCTGATCGACCAGTTCCCGCTGGATTTCCTGCCACGGCGTCTGCGCCCTGGGCATGGGGAAGCCGCCTGCCGCCTCCAGCGCGTCCCGCCGCCGCGTCAGTTCGGCCTGCTCGACCAGCAGGTCCGCCCTGCGGCGGCGCAGATCGATGCGAATCCGGTCGCCGGACCTGACCAGAGCCAGATTGCCGCCGCTCGCCGCCTCCGGCGAGGCGTTGAGGATCGACGGGGAGGCGGAGGTGCCCGATTGCCGGCCGTCGCCGATGCAGGGCAGGACGCTTATTCCCCGCTTCACCAGGGCGGCCGGCGGGCGCATGTTCACGACCTCCGGAGCGCCGGGATAGCCGATCGGTCCCGCGCCCCGCATCACCAATATGCTGCTTTCGTCTATCCCGCTTGCCGGATCGTCGATCCTTTTCCGGAAATCCTCCGGGCCTTCGAACAGGACGGCCGTGCCTTCGAACGCGTCCGGATCGTCGGGATCGGCCAGATAGCGGTCCCGGAATTCGGATGTGATGACCGACAATTTCATGATCGCCGATGCAAAGAGATTGCCGCGCAGCACGATGAAGCCGGCATTCCGGCGCAGGGCCGTTTCGGCGGTGCGGATCACATCGCTGTCGGTTGCCACGGCATTCCGGCAATTCTCGCCCAGCGTGCTGCCGTTGACCGTCAGCGTGCCTTCATGGATGCGGCCCATCCGCATCAGTTCCGCGACGACCGCCGGAACGCCGCCCGCCCGGTGGAAATCCTCCGCCAGATAGGCGCCGGCGGGCTGCATGTTGACGAGCAGGGGAACGTCATGGCCCCGTTCCCAGTCCGCGATGCCGAAATCGACGCCGACATGGCGGGCTATGGCTATGATGTGGACCGGCGCGTTGCTCGATCCCCCGAGCGCGGTGTTCACGACCACGGCATTTTCGAAGGCTTCGCGCGTCAATATGTCGGAAGGGCGGATATTCTGCCGCACCAGTTCCACGATCCTGCGCCCGGTGCGATAGGCGGCGGCGCCGCGTTCCCGATAGGCGGCCGGAATGGTGCCGCTGCCGGGTAGGGAGAGGCCGAGCACTTCGGCCAGGGCATTCATCGTCGACGCGGTGCCCATCGTGTTGCAATAGCCGGCTGAGGTGGCGCCATCCATGATCGCCTTCCTCATCTCGCCCTCGCTGATCCGGCCGGCGGCATGTTCGGCGCGCAATTTCCAGGCGATGCTGACCGCGCCCGCCCGCTCGCCCCTGTACCAGCCGTTGAGCATCGGCCCGTTGGTGAGCACCATGGCGGGGATGTTGGCGGTCGCCGCCGCCATGATGCAGGCGGGGGTCGTCTTGTCGCAGCCCGTGGTCAGCACGACGCCGTCCAGCGGATAGCCGTGCAGCGTTTCGACCAGTCCCAGATAGGCGAGGTTGCGGTCGATCGCCGCGGTCGGACGGCGGCCGGTCTCCTGAATGGGATGGACCGGAAATTCCAGCGGAATGCCGCCTGATTCGCGAATGCCGTCCTTTACCCGCTGCGCGAGTTCGAGATGGCTTCTGTTGCAGGGCGAAAGGTCGCTGCCGGTCTGGGCGATGCCGATGATGGGCCGCCCGCTCTGGAGCTCTTCCGGCGTCAGTCCGAAGTTCAGATAGCGTTCCGTGTACAGCGAGGCGAGCACCGGATCCTCGGCATTGTCGAACCATTGCCGGGACCGCAGCCTGTGTTCCTCCCCGGACTTTCCGCCGCCGCTCATCTGCCGCCTCCCTGAAAAGTGACTTCCAGTAAAAAAGTCGATTTAATATTGTATGGTGGATAATGTGGCATATGATCGCGTCGGTGACAACTGCCGCCGAGTCCGGCGGATGCGGGGCGGGAAAACCCGGCCGGTGGAGGGGGAAGATCATGAGCGGACCCAATCATGTCGATCGAGGCCAGCGGAGCCCGGAAGGCGGCAGGCCTGCCATGACCGGCATTGCCGCCGGGCTGTGCAGGCGTCTTCTCGCCCCTTCCCTCGTGGCTGCGATGACGATCGGCCTTGCCGCCTGCCGCGGTCCGGCAGAGCCTTCCGTCGGCGGCAGTTCGGCGGACTGGGCGCATTATGGCGGGACGCAGGACGAGATGCGCTTCAGCCGGCTGGAGGAGATCAACGACGGCAATGTCGCGTCGCTGGGCCTTGCCTGGTCGCTCGATCTGGAGGGGGAGCATCAGCTGGAGGCGACGCCGCTGGCGGTCGGCGGCACGCTCTATTTCACCGGTCAGGACGCATCGGTCTATGCGGTCGATGCGCGGACCGGAAAGCGGCTCTGGCGCTGGGACTCACGGGAATGGGCGCTGCGTCCTCAGACCATGCATTATATCTTCTCGGTCAACCGTGGCGCTGCCTATTGGCAGGGCAAGGTCTATGTCGGCACGCGCGACGGCCGGCTGGTGGCTCTGGACAGCCGGACCGGCCGCCCCATCTGGTCGCGGCAGACGGTGGCGGAGGATTCCTTTCAGTTCATCACGGGCGCTCCCCGCGTGTTCAATGGCAAGGTGATCATCGGCAATGGCGGCGGGGACTGGGCCGCCAGAGGCTATGTCACGGCCTATGACGCGAACAGCGGCAGGCAATTGTGGCGTTTCTACACCGTGCCGGGCGATCCGGTGAAGCCGTTCGAGCAGCCGGCGCTGGCGATGGCCGCGAAAAGCTGGACCGGGCAATGGTGGAAATGGGGCGGAGGCGGCACCGTCTGGGACGGGATCACCTATGACGCGGAGATGAACCGCATCTATATCGGCGCAGGCAATTCGGGTCCCTATAATCCGCGCTTGCGCACGCCCGGCGGCGGCGACAATCTCTTCCTCGCCTCCATCGTCGCGCTGGATGCCGATACGGGCCGCTATATCTGGCATTATCAGGTCAATCCGCAGGAAGCATGGGATTACAAGGCGGCAGCCCAGATGACGCTGGCGCGGCTCACCATCGACGGGAAGCCGCGGCGCGTGTTGATGCAGGCGCCGACCAACGGTTTCTTCTATGTGATCGACCGCGACAGCGGGAAGCTGATTTCGGCCGAGAAGATCGGCAAGGTCAACTGGGCCGAGCGGATCGACGTGAAATCCGGCCGGCCTGTGGAGGTGCCCAATGTCCGGTATGAAAAGGGGCCGATAACCATCTGGCCGGGCCCGCAGGGCGCGCATAATTGGCAGTCCATGGCCTATAATCCGGATACGGGGCTGGTTTATATACCCTATATGCAGCTCGGCGCCGTCTATGAGGAAGACAAGGCCTTTCTGGAGAGGGTGAAGGCGAACGGCGGCGAGCCCATATTCGGCGTTTCGGGCGCAGGCACGCATTTTTCGATCCATGCCGATCCGAACGACCCGCGCGACGGCAAGGGCGAACTCATCGCCTGGGACCCCGTGGCGCAGAAGGCCCGGTGGAAGGTCCAGTATGACAGCCTGTGGAACGGCGGCACGATGACCACGCGGGGTAACCTCGTCTTCCAGGGCGATGCCGACGGGATATTGCACGGATATGATGCCCGCACCGGCAAGCAACTGTGGCGTTTCAACGCGGGGCTGGGGATCATCGCGCCGCCGATCACCTATGAAGTGGACGGCAGGCAATATCTCTCGCTGCTGGTCGGCTATGGCGGCGGCGTGGCGATGCTGGGCCGGTATGCGGATCGCGGCTGGAAATATAATGCGCAGCCCCGGCGTCTACTGACCTTCGCCCTGGGGGGCAAGGCGCGGCTCCCGAAGACGGCGCCCGCGGATTTTCAGGTTCGCGCGGTGGACGATCCGAAGCTGGTTCTGGATGAAGCCGCGGTCAAGCGCGGCGCCAGGCTCTATGGAGCGAACATGTGCCACGCCTGCCATGGCGCGGGCCTCAACAATACCGGCGTTCCCGGGCCGGACCTTCGGGAATCGGGCGTGGCGCTGGATTACCAGGCCTTCTCGCAGCTTCTGTCGGAAGGGCCGCTCATGGAGCGGGGCATGCCCCGCTTCGAAACCCTCTCCGATGCGGACAAGCGCGCGCTGTGGAGCTATATCCGGGCAGGAGCGCGCGTGTCGCTCGGCAAGCGCAAGGCGAACGACGCGCCCGTGAAGGCAACCGCATTCTGATGGCATGATGATGGGCGGAAACGGCCGGGGGACATGCTTTCACGCCCGAATGGAGCGGAATGTTCCTCTGGTTTCGCGAAGCCGATCCGGTGTGAAAGACTGGCTCCCCGAGTAGGATTCGAACCTACGGCCATTCGATTAACAGTCGAATGCTCTACCGCTGAGCTATCGGGGAGCGGCCCGGCTTGCGCCGGGCAGGCCGCGCATATGCAGCGGCTTTGGCGAAATGGCAAGGGCCGGAACCGCCGCCAGTCCGAAAAAAATGCCTGAACGGCCCGATGCGCGCGGGGCATGAGCCAAGGCGCGTCAATTTGCCTGAATTTGGGAGGTTTTCCGGTGCCGCCGCAGGATGGAAAGTGGCTCCCCGAGTAGGATTCGAACCTACGGCCATTCGATTAACAGTCGAATGCTCTACCGCTGAGCTATCGGGGAGCAACCCGGCTTCCGCTGGGCAGGCCGCGCCTATAGCAGCGGATTTCCGGCAATGGCAAGCGCCAAATGACGGAATTTTCACGCGATGAACTGTTCGGCCGCGATCCGGTCGTCCAGCGTATGTTCGGGGTCGAACAGCAAGGTCAGCGGGGTCGCGCGGTCGATCTTCACCTCGACCTGCGCGACGTCGCGCACTTCGCGCTGGTCGGCAACGGCGCTGACCGGGCGCTTCACGGGATCGAGCACCGTGAACTGGATCGCCGTATTTTCCGGCAGGATCGCACCGCGCCAGCGCCGGGGGCGGAAGGGGCTGATCGGCGTCAGCGCCACCAGCGCCGATCCGAGCGGCAGGATCGGTCCATGCGCCGAGAGATTATAGGCCGTCGATCCGGCCGGCGTCGCCACCAGCACGCCATCGCACACCAGTTCGGGCAGGACGGTGCGGTCGTTGACCTTCACCTCCAGCTTGGCGGTCTGGCGCGTTTCGCGCAGCAGCGAGACTTCGTTGATGGCGGGGATGGAGAAACGCTCCCCATCCACGGTGTCGACGACCATGCGCAGCGGATTGACCTTGAACGGCTTGGCCGCCTCTATCCGCTGTTCCAGCCGTTCGAGCCGCCATTCGTTCATCAGGAAGCCGACCGTGCCCAGGTTCATGCCGAATACCGGCAGGATTCGCCGCCCCTCCAGCATGGAGTGCAGCGTCTGGAGCATGAAGCCGTCGCCGCCCAGTGCGATGATCATGTCCGCCTGCTCCACGGGTACGAAATCATAGGCGGCGCGCAGCCTTTCCTCCGCCGCCTTGGCCGCCGGACTGGGGGACGCGACCAGAGCGCGCCGGACGTCGTCGGTCATCCGCCGGTCACGCTCATATGCCGCCGCACAGCCGGCGCGGCATCGGCGCCGATGCGGAAATCATGCGCCGCCGGCTTCAGCCGCAGGGCGCGGTCGATCAGCGGCTCCACCGCGGGCAGGCCGCCCTGGCGGAAGGCGGCCTTCAGGTCGACATGATCCTCATGGCCCAGGCACATGAAGATCTTGCCTTCGCAGGTCATGCGCATGCGGTTGCAATCGGCGCAGAAATTATGGGTGAGCGGCGTGATCAGTCCCAGCCGCGCCTTCAACCCTGCGACCGCATGATAGCGCGCGGGGCCGCCGGTGCGATGCGGGACCGGCGTCAGCGCATGATGCCGGCGGATCGAATCGGCCACCTGCCTCAGCGGCAGATAATGATCCGTCCGGTCTTCCCCGGTTTCGCCCAGCGGCATGGTCTCGATCAGCGTCAGGTCGAACCCCCGCGCATCGCACCAGTGCAGCATCGGCAGGATCTCGTCCTCATTGATGCCCTTGAGCGCGACCATGTTGATCTTGACCGACAGGCCGGCGGCCCGCGCTGCCTCCAGCCCTTCGAACACGGGCCGGATGTCGCCGTTCCGCGTGACATGGGCGAAACGTTCAGGGTCAAGGCTGTCCAGGCTGACATTGATGCGCCGGACGCCCGCATCCGCAAGCGCCTGCGCATGATGCGCGAGCCGCGTGCCGTTGGTGGTGAGCGTCAGTTCGTCGAGGCCCGCGCCCACATGCCGGCCGATGCGCCGGACGAGGTCGACGATGTCGCGCCGCACCAGCGGTTCGCCGCCGGTCAGCCTGATCCTGCGCACGCCCCGGGCGATGAAGAGATCGGCCAGCAGCGCAATCTCCTCCAGCGTCAGGACCTGGTCCCTGGGAAGGAAGGTCATCCGCTCCGCCATGCAATAGCGGCAGCGCAGGTCGCACCGGTCCGTCACCGAAATCCGCAAATAGCTGATCCGGCGGCCGAGTGCATCGGTCAGGACCGTGCGCCCAAGATCGGCCATCTCCATATATGCTAGCTAGGCGATGGACCTGCCCCGTGCAAGCGTCACCGGTTGCGGCAGCGTAAACAGGACGCTAACCGATGGGGTCTAGGAAGGGGCGATGGACCGTCCCGAGGAGCATCATGTGAGCGGCGAGACCGCACTGGACGGACAGCGCAGCCTCTTCATCCTGTCGCCGGGGGACCGCGACGGACTGTCGCAGCAGGTGCGGACGGCCGGCTGGCGCGCCATCGCCGCCCGTCGCGCGACCGATGCGGCGCAGCGCTTCCTGCACAGCGATGCCCAGATCGCCCTGGTCGACATGCGCGGCGCGCGCGATGGCGAGGCCGGCCTGATCACGTCGCTGGTGCCCGCGGTGGATGCGGGTGGGGGTGCGCTCATCGCGCTGGTCGACGCTCTCGACATGGCCGTCGTGCCCGGATTGCTGGAGGCGGGGGCGACGCATTTCCTTGCCGTGCCCTTCACGCCGGTCGAGCTGCGCGCGACGCTGGCTTCGGCGCAGCGGCTTGTCGACCGGCTCGTTGGCGGGACGACGCACAGCCGGCGCGCCCAGCGCATCCGGCGCGGGGATGCGCTGTACTGGGAAAGGGACGGGGACCGCATCCGCCTCAGCGACAATCTTGCGCGCCATCTTGGCCTTGAGCGGCAGAGCGTCGATCCGGCCGCCTTCATCCGCCGCCTGCCGCGATCGGAGCGCCGTTCGGTGATCGCCGCCCTGCGCGGCATGATGCGTTCCGGGCGTCCGGAGGCCTTCGCCCATGCCGCGCCGGGCCGTCCGGGCGACCGGCTGGTCCATCATCTGCGCCTGATCGACGGGGTGGTCGCGGCGGATGTGGAATGGCTGTCCGACGCGCATGGCCATGATGCGACCGGCCGCGACGACCTGACCGGGCTGCGCTCGCGTCAGGCGGCGCTCGACTGGCTGGAACGGCGGCAGGGGCTGGCGACGACGGTGCTGCTGCTGTCGATCAGCCAGTTCGACCGGATGAACGCCGCCTATGGCCAGGTGGTGGGCGACGCGCTGCTGGGCCGGATCGCCCGCCGCATAGAGCGCATGACCGTGGACATGGCGGTCGGCGCGACGGTTGCGCGCATCGCCGGGACCGAATTCCTGATCGGCCTGACGGGTGAAGCGGCGACGGCGGAGAAGGCGACCTTCCTGGCCCGGCAACTGATCGGCGCCATTGGCCGTCCGTTCAGCGCGGGCGACCATCTGATCCGTCTGACGGCGCGTTGCGGCATTGCCCAGTCGCGTCCGGACGACGACGCCACCCGGCTGATCCGCCGCGCCGGCACCGCTCTGGCCGACGCCAGGGTCGGGGGAGGGGAGGGCATCCGCATCTTTTCTTCGGAAAAGCGCAGCCGACAGGTGGATGCCGACCAGTTGGAAACCGACCTGCGCCTCGCCTTGCATCGCGGGGAGATCGGCATATTGTTCCAGCCGCAATATCCGGTCGGGGGCGAGCATATGATCGGGGTCGAGGCGCTGGCGCGCTGGAACCACCCGCAATATGGCGCTCTGGGGGCGGGGATGCTGTTCGCCACGGCGGAGCGTTCCGATTACATGCTGCCGCTTTCGGCGCATATTCAGGCCGAAGCGCTGCGGCAGGCCGCCGCCTGGCCGCGCGCGCTGTCGCACCTGCGCCTGTCGATCAACGTCACGGCGGAGGACATCGCCCAGCCCGGCTTCATGCCGCAGTTCCTGAACCTGGTGGACATGAGCGGCTTTCCCCGGTCGCGCCTGACGGTGGAGATCACCGAGAGCGGCCTGATCGAGGATGTGGACAATGCCACCGCCTTGCTGACGGCGCTGCGGGCCGAAGGGCTGGCGGTGGCGGTGGACGATTTCGGCACCGGCTATTCCAGTCTTGCCTATCTCAAGAGCCTGCCGCTCGATTATCTGAAGATCGACAGCGGGCTGGCGCAGGACATTGCGGGGACCGCCCGCGACAGGATCATCGTGCGGGGCGTCATCCACATGGCGAAGTCGCTGGGCCTGCGCGTCATTGCCGAAGGGGTGGAGACCGAGCAGCAGCTCGATCTCCTCACCCGTGAAGGTTGCGACTATTATCAGGGTTTCCTGCGTTCGGCGGGCGTTTCCTCCGCCGATCTGGTGGCGCTGGCGCTAAAGGCCTAACCCCACCCGTCCGATCAGGCTTGCCCCCGCATGGCGGCCTCCGGGGCCTGCGATGCCGCTGTCGGCATAGCGCAGGCCGGCGAACCAGCGGCCCTCCATATAGTCGACGCCGATCCCATGGTCCCAATAGGCGCCGTCCGGGCGCAGTCGCGCGGCGCGGGCCGGGTCGCGCGCATCGCCCGAAGACCGGCCGATCCGCGCGGAGACGGTGAGGGGCGTGCCCGGCAACCCCATCGCCGCCGAAGCGGACAGATAGAGATTGTCCCCGCCGATGGACGGCTGCCTGGGGGCATAGCTGCCGCTGACGTCGATGCTGGCCGGCCCGATCAGGAAAGCCGCGCCAGCGCCGATTTCGCCATAGCCCTGTCCGGAACTCCCGGGGAAAAGGTGATAACGGCCTTCGGCCGAAAGCCGCCATCCGCCGATCTGCCGTGCATAGGCCGCACCCAGGTCGACGACGGCATCGGCTCCGCCATGCCGGGCGCTGCCCCATAGCGAGGCGGCGGCGCCGTCGAGGCTCAGCCCGTCAGCCACGGGCACGGACAGCGTACCACGCAGCACCGGGTCGCCCTCGCTCCAGCTCAGGCCCCGGCGCCGCTCGTCGCTTGCGACCTCGACCGTGGCCGACACGCCGTCGGCATATTGCGCGAAGGCGGGGCCGACGCCAGCCAGGAAGGCGCTGGCCAGAATGGCGCAGGCCAGCGCCGCCCTGTTTTCAGTTGGAGGCAAGATTGCGGACGGCATCAAGCTCGGCCAGTAGCGGCGCGTGGTCCGCCTGTGCAACCGCGATCAGATGTTCGCGGATTGCGCCTTCATAACGGGCCAGATTGCGTTCGCCCGACTGGCGGCCAGGCGTGCAGGCGCCATGCTCGCTGCCGGAAAACTGCCTGTCGCTGGAAACCGTGCGGCTGAGCGCCGGTCCATGGCTGAGCGCCCGGTCGACCAATATGGTGGCGGTCCACTGGCACCGTTGCATGTCGGTTCGGTTCGGGGTCCGGGCGCCGATGGTTCTGGTGCGGAACTCGGCGCGGGCGCTGTAGGTCGCCTCGACAGGCTTTCCGCCATGGTCGATCTGCACGCTGTGCGTGGCCGCTGCCGCGGCCAGGGCAATAAGGGTCAAACTCATGTCATTCTCCTGCTTGGCGCCGGACTTTGCTGTCCGGTCGCCAGAGCGGGATTTAGGTTGCGACTGTTGCTGGCTGTTGTCCGAGGGATGACAAAGGGGTGCTGGCGTTCAGGCAGCAGCCTTCGCCAGCCCCTTGGAAAGCTGCAGCGCGCCGTTGAGTCGCGCCGCCGGGTCGGCCCAGGCCCGGTTCACCACCACCTTGCTGTCGGGCCGCAGCCGCGCCACGCCGTTCAGCCGCTGGATATAGGCGACCAGCCCCTCGGGCCGGGGGAAGCGGTCCTCGAAGAAGCTGACCAGCGCGCCCTTCGGTCCGACATCGATTTTCGCGATATTGGCGGCGACGCAATTCTGCTTGATCTCGATGATCTTGAACAGGTTCTGCGTCGGCGCGGGCAGCTTGCCGAACCGGTCGATGAGTTCGGCGGCGAACGCCTCCAGCCCCTGCCGGTCCTCGACTTCGTTGAGGCGTCGATAGAGCCCCATGCGCAGGTCGAGGTCGGGCACATAATCCTCCGGAATGAGGATCGGCGCGTCCACGGTGATCTGCGGCGAGAAGCTCTCGCGCGCCTTCTCCAGCCCCGCGCCGCCGGCCTTTGCCTCCAGTATCGCGTCCTCCAGCATCGACTGGTAGAGTTCGAACCCGACCTCCTTGATATGGCCGGACTGCTCGTCGCCCACCAGATTGCCCGCGCCGCGTATGTCGAGGTCGTGGCTGGCAAGCTGGAACCCCGCGCCCAGCGTATCCAGGTCGGACAGCACCTTCAGCCGCTTTTCCGCCGTTTCGGTGATCACCCGGTTGGCGGGCGTGGTGAAATAGGCATAGGCGCGCGTCTTCGCCCGCCCGACCCGCCCGCGAAGCTGGTAGAGCTGCGCCAGGCCGAAGCGGTCCGCCCGATGGATGATGAGCGTGTTGGCGGACGGAATGTCGAGCCCGCTTTCGACGATGGTGGTCGAGAGCAGCACGTCGTAGCGCTTGTCGTAGAAGGCCGACATGCGTTCCTCCACCTCCGTCGCGCTCATCTGGCCATGGGCGACCACCGGCCGCACTTCGGGCACTTCGGTGCGGAGAAATTCCTCGATCTCCGTCAGGTCGGAAATGCGCGGCACGACGAAGAAGCTCTGGCCGCCCCGATAATGTTCGCGCAGCAGCGCCTCGCGGATCACGACCCCGTCCCACGGCATGATGTAGGTCCGCACCGCCAGGCGATCCACCGGCGGCGTCTGGATGACCGACAGTTCGCGCAGGCCCGACATCGCCATCTGCAAGGTGCGCGGGATGGGCGTCGCCGTCAGCGTCAGCACGTGGACGTCTGTCTTGAGCGACTTCAGCCGTTCCTTGTGGGTCACGCCGAACCGCTGTTCCTCGTCCACGATGACGAGACCCAGCCGCTTGAACTCCAGCCCCTTGGCCAGCAGCGCATGGGTGCCCACCACGATGTCGACGGTTCCGTCGGCAAGGCCGGCCTTCACCGCCTTCGCCTCCTTGTCCGGCACCAGCCGGGACAGGCGGCCGATCTTCACCGGGAAACCCCGGAAACGCTCCTCGAAATTCATGTGATGCTGCCGGGCGAGCAGGGTGGTCGGGCAGATCACCACCACCTGCATCCCCGCCATCGCCGCGACGAAGGCGGCGCGCAGCGCGACCTCCGTCTTGCCGAAGCCGACATCGCCGCAGACCAGCCGGTCCATCGGCCTGCCAGCGCCCAGATCCTCTATCACGTCGCCGATCGCCCGGTCCTGATCGTCGGTTTCCTGATAGGGGAAGCGGTCGACGAAGGCGGGATAGCCCGCGCTGTCGGGTTCCGCCACGGTCGCGGGCCGCAGGGCGCGTTCCGCCGCGGTCTTGAGCAGTTCGCCCGCAATCTCCCGGATGCGTTCCTTCATCCGCGCCTTGCGCCGCTGCCAGGCCTCCCCGCCCAGCCTGTCCAGGCTGACGCCCTCGCTTTCGGAGCCGTAGCGGGAGAGAACCTCCAGATTCTCGACCGGCACATAGAGCTTGTCGCCGCCCGCATATTCCAGCGCGACGCAATCATGCGCCGCCTTGGCGACGGGAATCTGGGTCAGCCCTTCATAGCGGCCGATGCCATGGTCCATGTGCACGACCAGATCGCCCGGCGAGAGCGTCGCCAGTTCGGCCAGGAAAGCGTCGGCGCTCTTCTTGCGCTTGGCCCGCCGCACGAGCCGGTCGCCCAGCATGTCCTGTTCGGTCAGCACCGCCACGTCGGGCGCGGTGAAGCCATGGTCGAGCGGCAGGACGGTCAGCACCGTGCTGCCCCCGGCCGCGATGCCCAGCGCCTCCTGCCAGCTGTCCGCCGCCGCGATCCGCTTCAGCCCATGGTCGGCCAGCAATCCGGACAGCCGTTCCCGCGCGCCGCCCGAATAGCTGGCGATGACCACCTTCTTCTTCGCCCGCTGGAGCGCGGCGATATGTTTGCTCACCGCCTCATAGACATTGGCGTTCTGCGCCCGCTCCGGCGCGAAGTCGCGTGGGCCATCCACGGCGAAGTCGAGGACGGAGGCGCTTTCCGGTTCATGGAAAGGGGTGGTGGCGTGCATCGGCCAGTCCCGCGCCAAAGCGGCCCATTCCTCCGCCTCCAGATAGAGGGCCCTGGGCTCCAGCGGCCGATAGGCGCCGGGATCGGAAGATTTCGCCGCCGCGCGGTTCGCATGATAGTCCCTGATCGCCTCGAACCGCGCCTCCGCCGCGCCCGCCACGCCATGGTCCAGCAGGATCAGGCTGTCGTCGCCCAGATGGTCGGTCAGGGGCACCAGCCGTTCCTCGAACAGCGGCAGCCAATGTTCCATGCCCTGCAGGCGGCGCCCGTCGCTCACCGCCTGATAGAGCGGGTCGCCGGTGGCCGTGGCGCCGAAAATTTCGCGATAGCGACCGCGGAAACGCTTGATCGTCTCCTCGTCCAGCAAGGCCTCCGACGCGGGGAGCAGGGTGAAGCCCTCGACGCTCCCGCTCGTCCGCTGGTCGGCGGGATCGAAGCGACGCACCGTTTCGATCTCGTCCCCGAAGAAATCGAGCCTGAGCGGCTGTTCCTCGCCGCCGGGGAACAGGTCGACAATGCCGCCGCGTATGGCGAACTCGCCCCGGTCATGCACGGTGTCGGTGCGCACATAGCCATTGGCCTGCAGCATGTCGGCCAGCCGCGAGATGGCGATCCGTTCCTTGGGCGCGAGTTTCGCCACCAGTTGCCGCACGCGGAACGGCGTCAGCGTGCGCTGGGTGAGGGCGTTGAGCGTGGTGAGGACGAGTTGCGGCCCCTGCGGCTTGCCTTGCAGGGCGTAGAGGCCAGCCAGCCGGGCTGCGGCGGTGCGCAGCGAAGGGCTGGCCCGGTCATAGGGCAGGCAGTCCCAGGCCGGGATTTCGACGATCTCGATCTCCGGCGCGAAATAATGCGCCGTATCCGCCACGGCGCGCATCAGCTGCTCGTCGGGGGCGACGAACAGGGTGCGGGACGGGGCGGCGCGCGCGATGTCCGCCAGCAGCCAGGGCTGGAAACCGGCCGGCACGCCGGAAAGGGTCATCGGGGCGGAGGCTTTGAGGATTTTCTGGAGATCGGTCATTTCTTGCTTCGTCATTCCCGCGAAGGCGGGATGCGTTTCCCGGCCGGGCGTGTGGATGCTCCGTCAGGAGATGAATCCCCGCCTTTGCGGGGATGAGGGCGTAGGGCGTCTATTTCTTCCCGATCTCCACGAAATCCATCTTCACGAACCTGTCCCACATCGGCCCGCGCCATTGTTCCGGCAGCGGCAGCGTGCCAAGGGCCCAGGCCATGATGTCGGCATCCTGTTCCTCGATAAAGCGTTCGAACCAATCCAGTTCCTCTTCGCCCCATTCGGCATGGTAGCGATCGAAAAATCCCCCCACCGCCAGGTCCGCTTCCTTGATGCCGCGATGCCAGGCCCGGAATTGCAGGCGGCGGATGCGGGGGTCTTCGTTCACAATTTGTTCCTTGCGCGAGCATGGCGAAATTGCCGATCGGATGTTTGCGCATCGTCCCGGCTGGGCTAGACGCATGCAGATAGCCATGCGACCCGATATCCTCAACCCACTCTTCACCGAAATCGAAGCGCTGAAAGGCGTCGGCCCGACATTGGCAAAACCGCTGGAGCGGCTGGGCCTGGCGCGCGCCGTCGACGTCGCCTTCCATCTTCCGGTCAGCTTCATCGACCGCCGCATGGTGGACGAGCTGATCCTGGGCGATTCAGGCCGGGTCATCGGCATCACGCTGACGCCCACCGATTATCGCGCGTCCGGCAGCGCCCGCGCGCCGTTCCGCGTGATCGCGCAGGACCGGCACGGGAACAGCGTCGCGCTGGTCTATTTCGGCCGCAACAGCGCCTGGCCGCGCAAGCTGCTGCCGCTGGGCGAAGCGAAGTTCGTCTCCGGCAAGCTGGAGGCCTATGGCGACAATCTGCAGATCGTGCATCCCGACCATGTCCTTCCGCCGGAGGAAGCCGCCACCCTTCCCGCGCGGGAGCCGGTCTATGGCCTGTCTGAAGGGTTGACCAACAATCGCCTGCGCGACTTGGTGGCGCAGGCGCTGGCCCGCGCCCCCGAACTGCCCGAATGGATCGAGCCCAGCCTGCTCGCCCGCAAGGGCTGGCCCGGATGGCGGGAGGCCCTGTATCGCATCCATGCCGATCCCACGGACGCGCTGGCCCGCGAGCGGCTCGCCTATGACGAGATATTCGCCGGGCAGCTTGCGCTGATGCTGGTGCGCCAGTCGTCCCGCAGGCGCCGGGGCGTGCCCGTTGCCGGAGACGGCCGGTTGCGCGCCATGCTCAAGCTGCCCTTTGCGCCGACCGGCGCGCAGAGCCGCGCCTTCATGGAAATAGAGGGCGACATGGCCCAGCCCGTGCCCATGCTGCGCCTGTTGCAGGGCGATGTGGGGTCGGGCAAGACGCTGGTCGCGCTGATGGCGCTGCTCAACACGGTCGAGGCGGGGGCGCAGGGCGCGCTGCTGGCGCCGACCGAAATCCTTGCCCGCCAGCATTATGAAACGCTGCGCCGGATGGCGTCGGGCCTGCCGGTGAATATCGCCATCCTGACCGGGCGCGAAAAGGGCAAGGCGCGCGAGTCCACCCTCATGGGACTGGCGGACGGGAGCATCGACATATTGGTCGGCACCCACGCCATCTTCCAGGATGCGGTGCGATACAAGAACCTCGCCCTGGCGGTGATCGACGAGCAGCATCGCTTCGGCGTCGCGCAGCGCATGATGCTGGCGGCCAAGGCGGAGCGCGCGCCGCACCTGCTGGTGATGACCGCCACGCCGATCCCGCGCACGCTGACGCTCACTTATTATGGCGAGATGGACGTGTCCCGCCTGGACGAGATGCCGCCGGGCCGGCAGCCGATCCAGACCGTCGTCATGTCCTCCGGGCGTCTGGACGAAGTGGTGGAGGCGCTGGCCCGCCATGTGGAGGGCGGGGGGCAGGCCTATTGGGTATGCCCGCTGGTCGAGGAAAGCGAGAATAGCGACCTTGCCGCCGCCGAGGCGCGGGCGGAAACGCTGCGGATGCGTTTCGGCGAGCGCGTCGCCATCGTGCACGGCCGGATGAAGGGGCCGGAGAAGGACGCCGCGATGGAAGCCTTCGCCTCCGCCCGGGCGAAGATATTGGTGGCGACCACCGTGATCGAGGTCGGCGTCGACGTTCCCAACAGCAACCTCATCATCATCGAAGGGGCCGACCGCTTCGGCCTGGCGCAGCTTCACCAGTTGCGCGGGCGCGTGGGGCGGGGGCAGAACCAGTCGGTCTGCATCCTGCTGCGCGGCAATGCGCTGAGCGAGACCGCCCGGGCGCGGCTGGCCCTGATGCGGGACACCAATGACGGTTTCCGCATAGCCGAGGAGGACCTGCGCCTGCGGGGCGCGGGGGAGATATTGGGCACGCGCCAGTCGGGCGAGCAGCAGTTGAAGCTGGCCACGCCGGAGCATCTCTCCGCCCTGCTCGATCCGGCGCGCGACGACGCGCATCTGCTGATCGACCGCGATGGAGGACTGAGCGAGGCGCGGGGGCAGGCGGCCAGAACCTGCCTCTATCTTTTCGAACGCGACGCGGCGGTGGGTCTGCTGCGCAGCGGGTAGGATCGCTGCCTGTTCTGGCGAAGGCAGGAATGCGGTGCCGGCGGCTATGCGACCGGGCGGCGTTTCCCTCGCAGGGTCGGCACGCATCGTGGAAGCAACGGCCTGCCGCACCTGCGAAACCATCCCGCGGCCCTGTCGTTGCAGGACCATGCAATCCGACATCAGCCTGCACCATGTCACGTCGATGGCGGCGATCTCGATCGGCCTGTCGGTCGCCGTTGCCTTCCTGCTCCATTGGCTGGTCTATTGGCTGGCGACCCGCATCGTGCGGCGGATGCGGATAGAGCCGGTGATCCTTCCCGCCCTCTATCACCCCAGCCGCTGGCTGATCGTCCTCATGACGCTGGCCGCGGGCATCCAGCCGCTGACCTTCAGCCCGCATGTGGAGGCGATCTGGTCCATCGGATCGAAAATGCTGTTCATCCTGCTGATGGGCTGGCTGATCTTTTCCCTGATGCGGGCGGGGCGCATCATCCTGGAGCGCCGCAGCGACATCAGCGTGGAGGATAATCTGAAGGCGCGGCGGCAGCATACCCGCATCCGCATCCTCTACCGCGTGACGCAGTTCATCGTCGGCTTCCTGATCGTCTCGCTGATGCTGATCGCCATTCCCGGCGTGCGGAGCGTCGGGGTTACGCTGATGGCGTCGGCGGGGCTGGCCGGGCTGGCCGTCGGCGCGGCGGCGCAGCCCGCGCTCAAGAACCTGATCGCCGGCATCCAGATGGCCTTTTCAGAACCGATCCGGCTGGACGATGTCGTGATCGTCGAGGGCGAGTGGGGCCGGATCGAGGACATCAAGCTGACCTATGTCGTCATCCGCATCTGGGACGACCGGCGGATGATCGTGCCGGTTTCCTATTTCCTGGAAAAGCCGTTCCAGAACTGGACGACGAAAACCTCCGACCTGCTCGGCACCGTATTCCTTTACGTCGATCCCGCCGCCGACATAGAGGCGATCCGGGCGAAATTCATCGAGGCGGTCAAGGCCAACAGCCGCTGGGATGGGCGGGTCGCGATATTGCAGGTCACCGACCAGCGCGCCGATGCGCTGGAACTGCGCGGCCTGCTGAGCGCCCGCAATGCCGGCATAGCCTTCGACCTGCGCTGCGAGGTGCGGGAGGCGATGATGAATTTCCTGCGCACGCAAATGCCGCAGGCGCTGGTCCGTTCGCGCCAGCGGCTGGAGGCGGGGGATGATCTTGCGAAGGCGTTTACCAGGCCGTCTGCCGTGGCGGAATGAGGGACAGCATCGCGTCATAGACATGCGGTTCGATCCGCCTCAGGAACTCGACGCCGATCCGCCCATCTTCCGACCAGCGCACGTGCCCGGCATGGTCCTTCACCACGGGCAGCCATATTGTCACCCGTTCGCCCATGGCCAACGGCGCATCCGTCCGGCACATCAATCCCAGGGCGGAGATGTTGATGATCCGCGCGCCATGGGTTCGCCCCTGCGCGGTGATATGGCTGACCATATCGACCAAATCCCGCTGCACGCGTCGCTGGTTGGCGGCGGGGTCCCGCGACTGGTTCAGATGGGACAGGCTTGCGAACACCGAAGGCATGCCCGCAGGATAAGATAAGGAAGGTGGCCTATTCCTTACCTTCCATGGTTAAGGCGCGCTGCACGCTCTTTCGATTTCAGGCGGTTACCAGCCCGTGCTTCTTCGCGCCGAAGCTGACCTTGTCCCCCGCCTTCAGGGGCAGGGCGGGGTCGTTCACCACCTCTCCATTGACGCGGATGGCGCCTTCCGCCAGCTTCCGCCGCACTTCCTTGTTGGAGGCGGCAAAGCCCAGCGCGGCGGTGCCCTGCACGATGTTCAGCCCGTCCGCGCCAAGGCTGACGGTCGGCAGATTGGCATCGGAGGCGCCCTCCTCGAAAGTCCGGCGGGCCGTTTCCGCGGCGGCGGCGGCGGCATCGGCGCCGCGGCAGAGCGCCGTCGCCTCGTTCGCCAGGATCTTCTTCGCCTCGTTGATCTCAGCGCCCTGCAGGGCGGCCAGCCGTTCCACCTCGTCCATCGGCAGGTCGGTGAACAGCCGCAGCCGGCTGGCGACGTCGGCATCGGCCGTGTTGCGCCAGAACTGCCAGTAATCATAGCTGGAAAGCTGGTCCTCGTTGAGCCACACCGCGCCGCCCACGGTCTTGCCCATCTTGGTGCCGTCGGCATTGGTGAGCAGCGGTGTCGTCAGTCCGAACACCTGCGTGCCGTCCACCCGTCGCGCCAGCTCAACGCCGTTGACGATATTGCCCCACTGGTCCGATCCGCCCATCTGCAACCGGCAGGCCGAACGGCGCGACAGTTCCAGAAAGTCATAGGCCTGGAGGATCATATAGTTGAATTCCAGGAAGCTCAGCGACTGTTCCCGGTCCAGCCGCAGCTTCACCGAATCGAAGCTCAGCATCCGGTTGACCGAGAAATGCTGGCCGATGTCGCGCAGGAAAGGGATATATTCCAGCCGGTCCAGCCAATCCGCATTGTCGACCATGATCGCGTCGGTCGGTCCGTCGCCGAATGTCAGGAACCGTTCGAACACGCATTTGATGCTGCCGACATTCTGCGCGATGGCGTCGGTGGTCAGCAGCTTGCGTGCTTCGTCCTTGAAGCTGGGATCGCCGATCTTGCCGGTGCCGCCGCCCATCAGGACGATGGGCTTGTGCCCAGCCTTCTGCAACTGCCGCAGCATCATGATCGACACCAGATGGCCCACATGCAGCGAGGGCGCCGTGGGATCAAAGCCGATATAGCCCGGCACGACCTGCCTGGCGGCCAGGGCGTCCAGACCCTCCGCATCGGTCAACTGGTGGATATAGCCGCGCGCTTCGAGCAGGCGGAGCAGATCGGACTGGTAGTTGCTCATGGCGCGGCCCTGTAGCATTGAGAGGAATAACGTAAAAGAGGCAGGATCATTCGATGCTCGCAATAGGCCTGATGTCGGGCACATCCCGCGACGGCATAGACGCCGCGCTGATCGAGACCGATGGCGAGGGCGCCAGCAAGGGCATCGCTTTCCATGCCATGCCCTATGGCGAGGGCTTCCGCCTTCGCCTGGCCGAAGCCTGCGGGCGCGCCATGGCGATGGACAGGCCGGGGTTCGAACCGCTCATCCACGCGGTCGAGGAAGAACTGACCGAGCTTCATGTCGAGGCGGTGTCGGACCTGCTGGCCCGCAGCGGCCATGTCACGCAGGACGTCGCCGTCATCGGCTTCCACGGCCATACCGTGGCGCATCGCCCCGAATGGCGCTGGACCTGGCAGATCGGGGACGGCGCCGCCCTGGCGGGGGCCTTCGGCATTCCCGTCGTCGCGGACCTGCGCAGCGCCGATGTCGCGGCGGGCGGACAGGGCGCTCCGCTGCTCCCCGTCTATCACCGCGCCCTGGCCCATGATCTGGCGAAACCCGTTGCGGTGCTGAACCTGGGCGGGGTCGCCAACATCACCGCCATCGCCGCCGACGGGGAAATCGTCGCCTTCGATACCGGCATGGCGAGCGGCCTCATCGATAATTGGATGCAGAGCCATGGCGACCGGAGCTTCGATGAGAACGGCGCGACGGCGGCCGGCGGCCGGGTGGATGAAGATCGGCTGGCGCACATGCTGGCCGATCCCTGGTTCGCCGTCCCTCCGCCCAAGAGCATAGACCGCGAGGCCTTCACCATCGATGCCGTGCGCGGGCTGCCGCTGGCGGATGGCGCCGCGACGCTGACGGCCTTTTCCGCCGCGGCGGTCTCGCGGGGGCTAGGGCATCTCGCGGAGCGGCCCAAGCGCATCTATGTCGCGGGTGGCGGGCGCCACAATGCGACGCTGATGCGCATGCTGGGCGATTATACCGGCGCGGAGGTCCGACCGGTGGACGACCTCGGATGGGACGGGGACGCCCTGGAGGCGCAGGGTTTCGCCTATATGGCTGTCCGCCATATGAAGGGCCTGCCGATCAGTTTCCCCGGCACGACCGGCGCGCCGCGGCCGATGACGGGGGGCGTGCTCTTCGAACCGGCATGATATTTCCCTGACCCCCTCCCGCCTGCGGAGGGAGGAATATCGCTGAATCGGCCCGGGTTCACCGCTTGCGCGTCAGTTCCCGCATGGCGTCGTCAATCCCCTCGATCGTCAGGGGATACATGCGGTCATTCATGATTTCGCGGATCATCCTGGTGGACTGGCTATAGCCCCAATGCGCTTCCTGCGCGGGGTTCAGCCACACGGCGGCCGGATAGGTGTGCAGCACGCGGCTCAGCCAGGTTGCGCCCGGTTCCTCGTTCATATGTTCGACCGAGCCGCCGGGATGGCTGATCTCATAGGGGCTCATCGCCGCGTCCCCGACGAAGATCACCTTATAGTCATGCCCATATTTGTGGAGGATGTCCCAGGTCGGCGTCCGCTCCGAAAAGCGGCGGCGGTTGTCCTTCCACACCCCTTCGTAGAGGCAGTTGTGGAAGTAGAAGAATTCCATATTCTTGAATTCGCTCGTCGCTGCCGAGAACAGCTCCTCGCAAAGCGTGATGAATGGGTCCATCGATCCGCCCACGTCCAGGAACAGGAGCAGCTTCACCGCATTGTGCCGCTCCGGCCGCATGCGGATGTCGAGCCAGCCCTGCCGCGCGGTTCCCCGGATCGTTTCGTCCAGGTCCAGCTCGTCCGCCGCCCCGTCCCGCGCGAAGCGCCGCAGCCGCCGCAGCGCGACCTTGATGTTGCGGGTGCCCAGTTCCTTCTGATTGTCCAGATTGGCGAATTCGCGCTTTTCCCACACCTTGATGGCGCGCTTGTGCCGGCTCTCGCCGCCGATCCGCACCCCCTCCGGATTATAGCCGCCATGGCCGAAGGGCGAGGTGCCGCCGGTGCCGATCCATTTATTGCCGCCCTGATGACGCCCCTTCTGCTCGTCCAGCCGCTTCTTCAGCGTCTCCATGATCTCGTCCCAGCTTCCCAGCGACCTGATCTTCTCCATCTCCTGCGGACTGAGGAATTTCTCCGCCACCAGCCGCAGCCATTCCTCGGGAATGTCCGCTTCGACCCCTTCGCTGCCCAGCACGCCCTTGAAGACGCGGGCGAACACCTGGTCGAAACGGTCGATCAGCCCTTCATCCTTCACATAGGTGGCGCGAGCGAGATAATAGAAATCCTCCGGCCGCTGCCCGATGACGTCCCGGTCCAGCGCCTCCAGCAGCAGCAGATGTTCCTTTATGCCGGCGGGAATGCCGGCAGCGCGCAGCGCGTCGAGAAAGTTGAGCATCATGACGGCCCCCTTGTCCGCCAGCTTGCCCGATCATGCAAGCGCGGGGCGTTGTCGGAATGTTAAGTGTTGCAATGCATCGTTAACAAGGCAGTATCCATATCGGGCGGAATAGGGCGGCGATCATTGGAAAACGGGGATTTGTTGACCGACCTGGGGGAAAGATCGGGCGACATCGCATTGCAATGCAGCGAAACGGCGGGTTTCCTGGGGGAACTGACCCGCCGCATCCAGGCGGATTCGGCGCATCTGGGGGAATTGCAGTCGACGATGGAGGCGCTGGCGGTCAGCCAGAATGAAAGCGTGCTCGCGGCGCAGGAACTCAGCCTTACGGCGCGTCGGGCGGGGCAGATCATCGCGCAGGGGCATGAGGCGATCGGACGTTCCCTGGGCCAGATCACGGAACTGATCGAGAATGTGACCGGACTGGAAGGGCATCTGCGTCAGTTCCTGGACGTCATCGAGACGGTCGGCGATATTTCAGGGCAACTGGGCGCGATCGCCCGCCAGACCCGCCTTCTGGGCGTGAACGCAGCGATCGAGGCGGCGCGCGGCGGCGAGGCGACGCAGGGCTTTGCCGTGGTGGCGGACGAGATCCGGCGGCTGGCCGGGCAGGCCGGCGAGTCCGCCGCGTCCGTGGGCGACAAGCTGGGCCAGCTCGACCGCGATGCCCGGCAACTGATCGGCGGGGTGGAGGCCAATATCCTGCGCGGCCGCGAAGTCGGTTCGCATATCGATACGCTGCGGGTCAGCATGGCCGAGATCGCTTCGCTGGTGACGCAGTTCGGGGACCGGTCTGAAACGATCGTCACCTGCACGGACGAGGCCGATGGCGACGTTGAGGCCCTGCGGCAGGGACTTGCCCGCTTCAGCCAGTCGGCGACGGAAAGCGCGACCCGCGTCGAAACCGCGCGCGGCCACCTGGAAGGGCTGGAGGGGATGGCGAACGCGATGCTCAACCGGGCGGCGCATAGCGGCCATGTCACGCGCAACAGCCGCTATATCGCCCTGGCCGAAGAAGGCGCGGAGGAGATTCAGGCGCTGATCGAGCGGGCGCTGGCGGAGGGGGAAATGGACATGGGCAGCCTGTTCGATACCGCCTACCGGCCGCTGCCCGCTTCCGACCCGACGCAATATGAAAATGGCTTCACCGCCTTTGCCGACCGCTGCGTGCAGCCCTTGCTCGACCGGCGGACCGCGCAGGACAGCGCCATCGTCGGCTGCTGCCTGATCGACATGAACGGCTATCTGCCCACGCATATCAGCGCGCGCAGCCAGCCGCAGCGGCCCGGCCAGACGCGCTGGAACATGGAACATGCCCGCAACCGGCAGATATTCATGGACAGCCAGACTCGCCGCGCGCTGGACGGCGATGGGGACTTCTTCCTGTTCACTTACCGCCAGGATCTGGGCGAGGGGCGTTATCGGGCGTTGCGCAGCGTGTTCGTGCCGCTGATGTTCAGCGGACGGCGCTGGGGGCTTTATGAGGTCGGCTATCTGATCTGATCGCCCCTCTCAGCGCAGCTTCACGCCAGCCGTCCGCACCGTCACCTCGCCATTGGCGGCATAGTCGGCGGTCGCGCCGGCCTGGGCCGTCTGAGGGTCCTTTCCGTCCAGGATCTGGGCGATCTGGCGGGCGCTCGGCACCTTGTCATAGACGCCGTAGAGGTCGGTCTGACCCACGGAATGGATGGAGAGCCGATAGCCGTCCTTCGCGGGATCGAACGCGACCATGGTGCCTGCGTCGTCCACCGGCACGACGATCGCGCCATCTGCGGCGCCGGCCTGCTGGAGAATGTCGTAGCTGCCCTCGGCGGTGTCGACCTTGCCCCTTATGCAGAGCGGTTCCTGCCCTTCGCGCGGCAGGGAAATATCGGCGGGCGCGGACGTGGTTTGCGCGGTGAGGCGGGCGTCGCCGCCTTCATTGGCGGGGCAGGCGGCCAGTCGAGCGGGCCTGGTCGCATGGATCGAGGATGCATCATCGAACTGAAGACCCGCCAGCATGCCGTCCAGCCCCGCCAGCACTTCCTTCCGTCGTTCCGTCGGCCCGGTGACGCGGAGCTTCACCAGCCATCGCCCGGCGTGCAGGAAAGCCGCAGCCGTGGTGAGCGCGCCGTCGGCGGCATCGTCATAGACGGCGCGGATGGCGCCATTGGCATGTCCGGCCACCGCGACGCTGGAATAAGCGGTGCGGCGCGTCCTCGCTCCGAAACGCTCCGTCACGGCCTTGTCCGTCATATAGGCGGCGAGCGAGGCGTCGGCATAGCTGGGCAGATAGACATAGAGCGTCGCCTGGACCGCGCCGTCGTCGGACAGATATTGCGCGTAATTGTCGATGCCCTTGCCGCCGTTGGAAACCTCCCCGCTCTTGGCGAGCGACAGGCCGGCCACGCTTTGCGGCATGCCGATCCCCGCGGCGTCGGCGCGCAGGGCGGTGGCGGTGGGTGTCCAGGCTTCCCGTTCCTCGGCCGCGCGCGCGAACGCAGGCGCTGACAAGGCCAGCACCGCCGATATTAGGGACAACGCACGCTTGGGCATTGGCATCCTTCCCTAAATTCATGGCCGTCTTTTCGCGGCTTTGAATGTCAGGAGGAAAGTTGAGCCGAAATGCACCGGCTGCGCAAGCGGCCTTTTAGCTTACGGGGGGCATTTGTGCCGGATAATGGGGCAGATCAGGGTCCAGATGCGCCCAGGCGGGCGCCGCGTCGGTCCAGATGACGGCCTGAGGGGCCAGAAGATCGGGATCGTCAAGCGCTCCGGCGCGGACGAATGTCAGGTGCGGACGCGATTCGGCCAGGCTGAACAGCGGCGTGCCGCATTCGGGGCAGAAGCCGCGCCGCATCGCATTGCCGCTGTCCGCGACGCTGTGGTGCCAGCGCAGGTCGCCGGTGACGGTCAGCTTGTCGGAAGGGAAGCAGACATTCACCGTGCCCGATCCGCCGCCCAGATATTGGCAGAGCCGGCACCAGCACATGCGCGCCGCCAAGGGTTCCGCATCGATGCTGATCCGCACCTGTCCGCACAGGCATCCGGCTTGATGAGTCATGGTTCGCGGCCTTTCGTTGAGCGGGGGTGGAGTGGTCCCTATCGCCCCTGGCGCCGGGCCATGAAGGCGAGCCGTTCGAACATCATGATGTCCTGCTCATTCTTGAGCAGCGCGCCGTGCAACGGCGGGATCGCCTTGGTGGGATCGCGGTCCTGCAATATGTCGAGCGGCATGTCCTCCGCCAGGATCAGCTTCAGCCAGTCGAGCAGTTCGCTGGTGGACGGCTTCTTCTTGAGGCCGGGCACCTCCCGGATTTCGTAGAATATTTCGAGAGCGCGGTTGACCAATATCTTCTGGATGCCGGGGAAATGCACGTCGATGATGGCCTGCATCGTCTCCCGGTCGGGAAATTTGATATAGTGGAAAAAGCAGCGGCGCAGGAAGGCGTCGGGCAGTTCCTTCTCGTTATTGGAGGTGATGACGACCACGGGCCGTTCCTTCGCCGCCACGGTCTCCCCCGTCTCATAGACATGGAAGGCCATGCGATCGAGTTCCTGCAACAGGTCGTTGGGGAATTCTATGTCGGCCTTGTCGATCTCATCGATCAGCAGGACCGGCAGGGTGGGGGAGGTGAATGCCTCCCACAGCTTGCCCTTGCGGATGTAATTGCCGATGTCGTGAACGCGCGGATCGCCCAGCTGGCCGTCGCGCAGCCGGGCGACGGCGTCATATTCATAAAGTCCCTGATGCGCCTTGGTCGTCGACTTGACGTTCCATTCGATCAGCGGAGCGTCCAGCGCCTTGGCGATTTCCTGCGCCAGCACGGTCTTGCCGGTGCCCGGCTCCCCCTTCACCAGCAGCGGACGGCGAAGCAGCACCGCGGCGTTGACGGCGACCTTCAGATCATCGGTGGCGACATAATCCCGCGTGCCTTCAAACCGCATGTTCCTGCTTCTCATCCTGCCTGTGTGGGGCCAACTATGGCAAAGCAGGGGAGGAGCGCAAAGCCTTTATGCGCGGTTTGCGGCCTGGTCCTTGCCGGCGCGGATCTTCGCGCGGGCCTGAAGGACGTCCCACAGCCCGCGATGCTGGTTCAGCAACTGGCGCGTTCCGAACAGGATGGCGCGGTCGATGGCATCGTCGCCGCCGATTTCCCTGGCGACCTCCAGCGTCGCCGCGCGGTCCGGAAGGACGCAGACATGGGGTTCCAGCCCGACGCGAATCGCGGCGATGTCCAGCACATGCCGCACGGCACGCCAGTCGAGCACCAGCGCGATGGCCGCCCCCATGGCGCAGCCGCGCCGGTCCGACTGGGCCAGCATGTCGAGGGCGTGGCGCTGCTGGCTGACGACGGTTTCGCAATCGCTCTGCCCCGCCGTGCTGGGGGCGGGGCCGACCGCGACCGTCACCTGGGTCAGATAGGCCCGTTCCCGCGCGAAGGCGTCGGCCGCCTGGATCAGCCAGGCGCGCGCCGCATTGTCCGCCGACCGCGTGGCGGCATGGTCGATCACGCCGGGGTGGCGGCCATGCAGAAGGCAAAGATAATAGGCGGCATCGGCCAGATCGGGCAGCGACAGCGTGGCATTGGGGCCGAAGCTGGCCCGCGCGCCACTGGCATAGCCATGCCCGGCCGTGCCGTCGGCGGCGACCACGGCGTCCAGGATCTGCGATACATCGCCAAATTGATAGCGCGGTGCTGCTTCGCTCATCGTCTTCCCCTAAAGCCCCGCTGCTGGCGCGGCCTCGTGCAGGCGACCCTAGAGAGTCGAGGTAAAAGAGGAGTTTACGCCAGTAAAAAAGGGCGGCCCGAAGCCGCCCTTTCGGATCATTCCGCCGCGTTGCCGCCTCGGTCTGCCGAGGCGCCGCTATTGGTCGAGGAAGCTGCGCATCTTGCGGCTGCGGCTGGGGTGCTTGAGCTTGCGCAGCGCCTTCGCCTCGATCTGGCGGATTCGTTCGCGGGTCACGCTGAACTGCTGGCCGACCTCCTCCAGCGTATGGTCGGTGTTCATGCCGATGCCGAAGCGCATGCGCAGCACGCGCTCCTCGCGCGGGGTCAGCGAGGCAAGCACGCGGGTGACGGTTTCCTTGAGGTTCGCCTGGATCGCGGCGTCCACCGGGATGATCGCATTCTTGTCCTCGATGAAATCGCCCAGATGCGAATCCTCCTCGTCGCCGATCGGCGTTTCGAGGGAGATCGGCTCCTTGGCGATCTTCATCACCTTGCGCACCTTCTCCAGCGGCATGGACAGCCGCTCGGCCATCTCCTCCGGAGTCGGTTCGCGGCCCTGTTCGTGCAGGAACTGGCGGCTGGTGCGGACCAGCTTGTTGATCGTCTCGATCATGTGGACCGGGATGCGGATGGTCCGCGCCTGATCCGCGATGGAGCGAGTGATCGCCTGCCTGATCCACCAGGTCGCGTAGGTGCTGAACTTGTAGCCGCGCCGATATTCGAACTTGTCGACCGCCTTCATCAGGCCGATATTGCCTTCCTGAATAAGATCAAGGAATTGCAGGCCGCGGTTCGTATATTTTTTAGCGATGGAGATGACGAGGCGCAGGTTCGCCTCGACCATTTCCTTCTTCGCGATGCGCGCCTCGCGCTCGCCCTTCTGCACCATGTTGACGATGCGGCGGAATTCGGACAGCGACATGCCGGTCGCCTGCGCGATCTCGCTCACCTCAAGGCGGATGCGCTCGACCGCGCGCCCCTCGGCTGCGGCGAAGGCGGCCCATTTCTTGTCCAGACCGGACACCTTGTCGAGCCAGCCATCGTCCAGCTCATGATTGACATAGCGGTCGAGGAAATCCTTGCGGCTCACCTTGTGCCGTTCGGCCAGGCGCAGCATCTGCCCGCCCAGCGCGGTCAGGCGCCGGTTATAGGCGTAAAGCTGGTCGACCAGATATTCGATCTTCTGCTGGTGGAACTGGACGCTTTCGACCTCGGCGGTGAGCTGCTCGCGCAGTTCCTGATAGTCGTCCTCCGCCTTCTGGCTCAGCGTCTCTCCATTGGCCATGGCGGCCATGCGCGATTCCTGCGCCTTGGAGAAGGTGCGGAAAATCTCCGTGATGGTCGCGAATTTCTCCAGCGCCATCGGCTTCAGCGTCTCTTCCATCTGGGCGAGGGAGAGGGTGTTGTCCTCCTCTTCCTCCTCCTCCATCCGGCGGGCGCGCCGCTCCGTCAGGCCGTCCTCATCCTCGTCGGAATCGGCTGATTCCTCTTCCGGTTCCTCCTCTTCCTTGAAGCTGGGTCCGGCGGTCTTCTCGCTGATTTCGCCATCGTCGTCCTCGGCGCCTTCCTCCAGATTTTCCGGAGCGGGATCCTTGGACAGCATCGCGTCGAGATCCAGGATCTCGCGCAGCTGCATCTCGCCATTGTTGAGCGCGGTCGACCATTCGATGATCGCGTTGAAGGTGGTCGGGCTTTCGCACAGCCCCAGGATCATCGTGTCGCGGCCCGCCTCGATCCGCTTGGCGATGGCGATCTCGCCCTCGCGGCTGAGCAGTTCCACGGCCCCCATCTCGCGCAGGTACATGCGCACGGGGTCGTCGGTGCGGTCGACCGTTTCCTTCTTCTTCTCGGTAACGGGACGCGGCGAGCCGTCGTCGTCGGCGCTGTCGTCCGCGCTGTCGTCGTCGCCGTCGTCGCGCTGATCCTCGCCGTCCTCGCTGGCTTCCTCATTCTCGACGATGTTCACGCCCATTTCGTTGAGCGCGGACATGATGTCCTCGATCTGCTCGGAGGACATCTGGTCCTGCGGCAGCGCGTCGTTCAGCTCGTCATAGGTGATGTAGCCGCGCTTCTTCGCGCGGGCGATCAGCTTCTTGACCGACGCCTCGTTCAGATCCAGCAGCGGTGCATCGCCGGTATCCGTATCCTCGCCCGCACCCTTGCTGTTCGCCTTGCTCGCCATTTATTCGCCTTAATTCCGCCGCCCCCGTGAAAGGGACGATCCATATCATATAATATCTTCGGACTGCGCCAGTTCCGCCAGGCGGCGATCATGATCCAGCTTCAACTTGCGGACCCTTTGCTGTTCGGCAAAGCTGTCCTCATTGAGGTCGTCTCTCGCCCGCCGGGTGGCTTCAGCCAACGCCGCCTCAAGCTCCGGTCCCTGCGCCATCACCCGAATGGCCTCGTCCAGATCGCGCCGCACGCGATCCGAGTCGGCCTTGCTTCCATGGGGGGTGAATGTGAACGTGTCGGCCCGAAGCATTCCCTTCGCCATATTATACACTTCACCTTGCCCCAATATGGTAAGGAGGCCACCGGTTTCAACTGTTTCTTTGCTGAACGAGGCCGCGATCATCGCGTTCAGCAGTTCCGCCAGCACGGTGTCGGCGATGCGAAGCCCGATAAGCATCTCGCGATGCAGCGCAATCTGATCGGGATGCCGAAGCAGGCTGGCGAGGACGGCGCGCAAAAGCCGCTGCTCCATGCCGCTTGCGCCGATCGCCCTTGCCTCGCTTCCTGCGGGGGGCAGGGGGGGCTTCCAATTGCCGCGCCGGTCGCGCTGCCAGCCGGAGCGGGCGCTGCCCCCGCCGCGCTGATGACGGGGCTGGAAGGCCGCCCGCGCGAAGAACAGCGCGTCATAGCGTTCCCGAAAGGCGTGGACATAATGCGCCCGCACGTCGGGATGGGCGATGGCGTCGGTGATCGCGGACAGGCGCTGCTTGAGCGCGGCGCGCTGCTCCGGCGTATCCAGCGGCGCGGCAGCCTGTTCATATTTCCAAAGGCGCTCGACCAGCGGTTCGGCGGCGCCCAGCACCGCTTCTATCGCCGCAGGCCCCTCCGCGCGGATGAGGTCGTCCGGGTCCTGCCCGGCCGGCAGAGTCGCAAAGGCCAGGCTCATGCCTGGTCGGAGCAGGGGCAGGGCCCGGGTCGCTGCCCGGATCGCGGCCTTCTGCCCCGCCGGATCGCCGTCGAAACAGAGGATCGGCACATCGGCCATCTTCCACAGGCGCTCGATCTGATGTTCCGTAAGCGCCGTGCCCAGGGGCGCCACCGATTCTTCAAAGCCGGCCTGGGCGAGGGCGATCACGTCCATATAGCCCTCCACGACGATGATCCGGCCCGTCTGCCGGCTGGCGGGGGAGGCCCGGTCGATATTGTAGAGCGTCCGCCCCTTGTCGAAGAGCGGCGTGTCGGGGGAGTTCAGATATTTGGGTTCGCCCGCGCCCAATATGCGCCCGCCAAAAGCGATCACCCGGCCTCTGATGTCCCGGATCGGCAACATCAGCCGGCCCCGGAAGCGATCATAGCTGTCGCGCTTTCTGGCATTTCCGCCATCCGGTTCGGCGCCATCCGGGTCGATGAGCAATCCCGCCTCGATCAGCAGCGGTTCGCCAAATTCCTTGAGCGCTGTCTTGAGCCGCCCCCGCCCGTCAGGCGAGAAGCCGAAGCCGAAGGTCCTGGCCGTTCCCGCGGCGATGCCGCGCTGCTGGAGATAGGCTCTCGCCTCCGCGCCCTCAATTCCGCCAAGCTGCTCCTCGAAAAAGCCCTGCGCGGCGGCCATGACGTCATGCAGGCCCCTGGCCTGTTCCGCCCGTTTCGCCGCGCGTGGATCGGGGGCGGGAACGTCCATGCCCGCCGCCTGCGCCAGTTCCTTCACCGCTTCCATGAAGGGAAGGCCGCGATGATCGGTCATCCACCGGATTGCGTCGCCATGCGCGCCGCAGCCGAAGCAGTGATAGAAGCCCTTTTCGTCGTTTATCGTGAAGCTGGGCGTCTTCTCATTATGGAAGGGGCAGCAGGCCTTATATTCGCGGCCTGCCTTCTGCACCTTCACCGTCCGCCCGATCAGGGTGGAAAGAGAGGTGCGCGCGCGCAATTCGTCGAGGAAGGCCGGGGATAGGCTCATGCCCAGCTCAAATCCGCACGCCTGAACGCATCGGCCAGAACTCCGTTCGTTTCGAGCGAAGTCGAGAAACGCTCACGCGGCGGCCGGGCGAGCAGGGAAACCAAGGACCAATTGCCCGCGATCATTGCCTCCTTTTTGGCATGCGACCAGCCGCCGACGATCCGTTCCGCTTCCAAGGCTTCAATTCGGGAAGAAAAGGCTTCGCTCCAGACCAGCATGAGCGGCAAGCGCCCGCGTGAGAATTGGCTGCCCTGTCCCGCCCGATGCCGTCCAATCCTATGGTGGAGGTCATCGGTGCGACCCGTATGATAGCGCCCATCCGAGCATCGCAGCATATAGGTCCAGAACGCCATCATGCGATTATGCCGGAACGTCCATCAATGTCGAGGGCGCGCCGGATGCAGGAAGATTGCGAAGATGTTGCCTCAGGAAAGCGCCGCCTTCACCAGCCCGCTGGCCTTGCTCATGTCGATCACCGATCCGTGCCGTTCCTTCAGCACGGCCATGACCTTGCCCATGTCCTTGACGCTCGCCGCGCCCACTTCCGCCTTGATCGCCTCTATGGCGGCCTTCGTCTCGTCCTCGCTGAGCTGTTGCGGCAGGAAGCTGTCGATCACGTCCAGTTCGGCCTGTTCCTTCGCGGCCAGTTCGTCGCGGCCGCCGCTCCTGAACATGTCGATGGATTCGCGGCGCTGCTTCGCCATCTTCTGGAGCACCTCGACCACGACCGTGTCGTCATCCGGCACGCTGGATGCGGTGCGCAGTTCTATGTCGCGATCCTTCAGCTTCGCCAGGATCAGGCGCACGGCGGCCAGCCGATCCTTCTCTCCCGCCTTCATGGCGGCGATTTGGGCGCTTTTGATCTCGTCGCGAATCATGCGAATGAATCCTGTCTCTTCCGGAAAGGTCCAGATATAACGCCAAAAGAGATTTTTAACAGGAGTTGACCCCGCGGCCTCTCGCGCATAGGTGACCGGCCGTTTAACCCGCTTCAGACGGGTTCCCGCAAAAGCATAAAGGACGATATGACCATGGCTGACGCCAAAACCCTCATTGTGCCCAAAGGAGCGACAGGGGTGTTGGTTTTCGCCGATGGCTCCGCCGTCTTCGGGCGCGGCTTCGGCGCTGTCGGCGATGCGGTGGGCGAACTGTGCTTCAACACGGCCATGACCGGCTATCAGGAAGTGATGACCGACCCCAGCTATGCGGGGCAGATCGTCACCTTCACCTTCCCGCATATCGGCAATGTCGGCACGAATCTGGACGATGTGGAGGCGGAGCTGCCCCACGCGCTGGGCTGCGTCGTGCGGCAGGACGTGACGGAACCCAGCAACTTCCGCAATGTCGAGCCCTTCGACCAGTGGATGAAGGAAAATGGCCGCATTGGCCTTGCCGGCGTCGACACCCGCGCGCTGACCAGGCTGATCCGGGTCAAGGGCGCGCCCAATGTCGTGATCGCGCACGATCCGGAGGGGCGGTTCGACATCGAGGCGCTCGCCGCCAGGGCTGCGGCCTGGCCGGGCCTGGAGGGCATGGACCTTGCCATCGAAGTCTCCGCCAAGGAAAGCCGCCTCTGGAAGGATGGCGTGTGGAAGCTGGGCTTCGGCTACGGCCTGGATGAAGCCGGTGAGGAGCGGCCCCATGTCGTCGCGATCGATTATGGCGCGAAGAACAATATCTTCCGCAATCTGGTGAAAGCCGGCGCCCGCGTCACCGTGCTGCCCGCCACCGCCAGCTATGAGCAGGTGATGGAGCATAATCCCGACGGCGTGTTCCTTTCCAACGGCCCCGGCGACCCCGCCGCGACCGGCGAATATGCCGTGCCGGTGATCCGGAAGCTGCTGGACGCGGACAAGCCCGTCTTCGGCATCTGCCTTGGCCACCAGATGCTGGCGCTGGCGGCGGGCGCGAAGACCGTCAAGATGCATCAGGGCCATCGCGGCGCCAACCATCCGGTCAAGCGTCTGTCCGACGGTCTGGTCGAGATCACCTCGATGAACCACGGCTTCGCGGTCGACGCCGACACGCTGCCCGCCAATGTGAAGCCGACCCATGTGTCGCTCTTCGACGGCAGCAATTGCGGCATCGAACTGACGGATAGGAAGGCTTTCTCGGTCCAGTATCACCCCGAAGCCTCGCCCGGCCCGCAGGATAGCTTCTATCTGTTCCAGCGGTTCGTTGAGGAGCTTAAGTGAGCCTCAACCTGCCCCCGGTTGACGAAGCCCGCCTCGCAGCAGAGTGGGAGGCGGACAAAGCCGTCCTCGCCAATCTCGCGCGGAATGGCGACGTGGCGCGCATCGCGCGGCCTGTGGACGTCAGCTTCAAGGGCGGCGAGAAGGATTTCGAACGCGTCCTGACCATTGCGAGCCAATTCGGCTTTGTGGAACTGGACCGCGAAGAGGATGAGGATGGCGACCTCTTCCTCTTCCTCGAATGCGAGCAGCCTGTCGATGAACAGTCGATCCGCGCCCTGACGAAGAAATGCCTTCAGATCGAAATCCTCTGCGGCGTCGAATATGACGGCTGGGGTTGCGAGGCCCGGACGGGGGGCGTGCATTGAGCAGCCGCTTCGAGTATATTGCAGCAGCTATTCTGGATAGCGCGAGCGGTTTGTCGAATGGCTTGTCCTGTCCAAGGGATGACGTTCACGCTTTCTTGCTTGAGAATTGGAAAATTCAAGCTGAAGCTGAAGAAATTTCCAACGCGATACGTCTTCTAAACATGTGTGGCATATCGTACATCGAAGATGATGAATTTGCTGGATCATTCATTACTATAAGTAAGAGGCGATTTGATAGATTTATTGATCGCGTTGAGGATGATCGGCGTCGATATGATGATATCGTGACTTCCGCCCCAGATGAAAATATGGGGATTAATCGTGCGGAAGCGGAAACATATCGCTATCTAGAACTATATAATAAATATGCAGTTTTGAGAAAGTATCATGCTTTTGGATCGGAATGGCTACGTCAGGCGATATTAAATTTGCCAACGATTCCGAATGAAAGTGATCCGAGCGGCCTCGTAATTAAAATTCCGTCAGACAGCAAAGAAATAGCGGAAATTCGTGAGTACGCGTCGGAACTAAAGCGGCGTATCCGGACAGGTAACGATCTTGGTGATATTACGGCTGAACAGGCGTCTGCTCTCTCAGTCGAAATTGAGCAGTTGGAACATGCGCTGTCAGGCGACTACGTCCGATCTTCCGAACTAGCCTCTAGAAGTAAGAAGACGCTTGAATGGGTGTCTGAAAAAGCTGCGGGTACATTTGTTGGCGAAGCCGCGAAATTACTTCTTAAACTAATTCTAAGTTTCTTGGGAATCCAATCATAATGCCCAAACGCACCGACATCTCCTCCATCCTCATCATCGGCGCTGGCCCGATCATCATCGGCCAGGCTTGCGAGTTTGACTATTCGGGCACGCAGGCGGTGAAGGCGCTCAAGGAAGAGGGCTATCGCATCATCCTGGTGAATTCCAACCCGGCCACCATCATGACCGATCCGGAATTCGCCGACGCGACCTATGTCGAGCCGATCACGCCCGAAATCGTGGCGAAGATCATCGAGAAGGAACGCCCCGACGCGGTGTTGCCGACCATGGGCGGGCAGACGGCGCTCAACACGGCGCTCGCTCTCTTCAACGACGGCACGCTGGAGAAGTTCGGCGTCAAGATGATCGGCGCGGATGCGGCCGCCATCGACAAGGCGGAGGACCGCCTGAAATTCCGCGACGCGATGGACAAGATCGGGCTGGAATCCGCCCGCTCGCGCATCGCACATACTATGGAAGAGGCGCTGGAAGCTCTTGAATTCACGGGGCTTCCTTCGATCATCCGCCCAAGCTTCACGCTCGGCGGCACTGGCGGCGGCGTTGCCTATAACAAGGACGAGTTCAAGCAGATCGTGGCCGCCGGCCTCGACGCGTCGCCCACCACCGAGGTGCTGATCGAGGAATCGCTGCTCGGCTGGAAGGAATATGAGATGGAGGTCGTCCGGGACCGGAACGACAATGCCATCATCATCTGCTCGATCGAGAATGTCGATCCGATGGGCGTCCATACCGGCGACTCCATCACCGTGGCTCCCGCGCTGACGCTGACCGACAAGGAATATCAGATCATGCGCAACGCGAGCATCGCGGTGCTGCGTGAAATCGGCGTGGAAACAGGCGGTTCGAACGTACAGTTCGCAGTCAATCCGAAGGATGGCCGTCTGATCGTCATCGAAATGAACCCGCGGGTTTCCCGCTCGTCCGCGCTGGCTTCGAAGGCGACGGGCTTCCCCATCGCGAAGGTCGCGGCGAAGCTCGCCGTCGGCTACACGCTGGATGAGATCGAGAACGACATCACCGGCGCCACCCCGGCGTCGTTCGAGCCGACCATCGACTATGTCGTGACCAAGATCCCGCGCTTCGCCTTCGAGAAGTTCAAGGGGTCCGAACCGCTGCTCGGCACCGCGATGAAGTCGGTGGGCGAGGTGATGGCGATCGGCCGCAACATCCATGAATCGATGCAGAAGGCGCTGCGGGGCCTGGAAACCGGGCTTTGCGGCTTCAATGAGGTCGACCATCTCGTCGGCGCGCCCAAGGACGACATCATCGCCGCGCTCGCCCAGCCGACGCCCGACCGCCTGCTGGTCGCCGCGCAGGCCCTGCGCGAGGGCCTCACCGTCGCTGAAATCCACAATATCGCGAAGTTCGACCCCTGGTTCCTGGAGCGGATCAAGGAGATCATCGACGCCGAAGCGGAAATTCTGAACAACGGCCTGCCGCAGGATGCGGACGGCATGCGCCGGCTGAAGTCGATGGGCTTTTCCGACAAGCGCCTTGCCTATCTTGCGCTCAAATCGGCCAATCTGCGCGGCATGGAACGGGGCATCGCGCGGGGTTCCGGCCTGATCCACGAAGCGGTCAAGGCCATGACCGGCGGCGTCACCGAGGATGAGGTCCGCGCGCTGCGCCACAGGCTGGGCGTGCGCCCCGTGTTCAAGCGCATCGACACCTGCGCCGCCGAGTTCGAGGCGAAGACGCCCTATATGTACTCGACCTACGAAGCGCCGATCTTCGGCGATGCGGAGAATGAGGCGCAGCCCAGCGACAGGAAGAAGGTCGTGATCCTGGGCGGCGGTCCCAACCGCATCGGGCAGGGCATCGAGTTCGACTATTGCTGCGTCCATGCCTGCTTCGCGCTGGCGGAGGCGGGTTATGAGACGATCATGGTCAACTGCAACCCGGAAACGGTGTCGACCGACTATGACACGTCGGACCGTCTCTATTTCGAGCCGCTGACGGCGGAGGACGTGCTGGAAATCCTGAGCGTCGAGATGTCGAACGGAACGCTGGCCGGCGTGATCGTCCAGTTCGGCGGGCAGACGCCGCTCAAGCTGGCGCAGGCGCTGGAAAATGCGGGCGTGCCGATCCTGGGCACGTCGCCCGACGCCATCGACCTGGCGGAGGACCGCGAGCGGTTCGCCGCGCTGATCGACAGGCTGAAACTGAAGCAGCCCGCCAACGGCATCGCGCGCAGCCGCGAGGAGGCGATCGCCGTCGCCAACCGCATCGGCTATCCGGTGCTGATGCGCCCCTCCTATGTCCTTGGCGGCCGCGCCATGGAGATCGTCGATGGTCAGGCGCAGCTGGAGGAATATATCGCCACCGCCGTTCAGGTATCGGGCGACTCCCCGGTGCTGATCGACCAGTATCTGCGCGACGCGGTCGAGGTGGATGTGGACGCGCTCTGCGACGGCGACGATGTGGTGGTCGCCGGCGTGCTCCAGCATATCGAGGAGGCGGGCGTCCATTCCGGCGACTCCGCCTGCTCGCTGCCGCCCTACAGCCTGTCGGACGACATCATCGCGGAGATCGAGCGTCAGGCCGATGTCCTCGCCCGCGCGCTGTCGGTCCGCGGCCTGATGAACATCCAGTTCGCGGTCAAGGACGGCGTCGTCTATCTGATCGAGGTCAATCCCCGCGCCAGCCGGACGGTGCCCTTCGTCGCCAAGGCCATCGGCACGCCGATCGCCAAGATCGCCAGCCGCGTCATGGCGGGCGAGAAGCTCAAGGACCTGCCGAAGATCGACCGGAACGCCATCGACCATATCGCGGTCAAGGAAGCCGTCTTCCCCTTCGCCCGCTTCCCCGGCGTCGATCCGGTGCTCTCGCCGGAAATGAAGAGCACTGGCGAAGTCATGGGCATCGACAGCGATTTCGCCACGGCCTTCGCCAAGGCGCAGCTGGGCGCGGGGACCATCCTGCCCAAGGGCGGCACGGTGTTTGTGTCGGTCAAGGACAGCGACAAGCCGGTGATCCTGCCCGCCGTGCAGAAGATGGCGGCGCTGGGCTTCGCCATCATCGCCACGGGCGGCACGGCCCGCTATCTGGAGGAGCAGGGCATCGCCGTCCAGCCGGTCAACAAGGTGGCCGAAGGGCGTCCGCATATCGTCGACAGGATCACCGACGGGGACGTCGACCTGATCTTCAACACGACGGAGGGCTGGCAGTCGCTCAAGGACAGCAAGGCGATCCGCACCAGCGCGCTGCGCGCCAAGGTCGCCAGCTTCACCACGGCGGCGGCCAGCGTCGCGGCGGCGAATGCGATCGAGGCTCTTCGGGGGCATGCCCTTGAAGTGCGTTCGCTCCAGTCCTATTATCCTGTGTCGCAAGCCTGATCCCCTGCACAAGGAAGCACGCTGCGGGTGGCCCCAAGGTCGGGGCCGCCAAAGGGAAGTTTTGACGAAGGATTTGCAAGAATGGCGACCGTCGAGAAGATGCCGATGCTGCAGATGGGCTATGACAAGCTCAACGAGCAGCTCCGCGAGTTGAAGGCCGAGCGGCCATTGATCGTGGACGCCATCGAAGAAGCCCGCGCGCACGGCGATCTGTCGGAAAATGCCGAATATCACGCCGCCAAGGAGCGTCAGGGCCAGGTTGAAGCCACCATTGCCGATCTGGAAGACAAGCTGTCGCGTGCCCAGATCATCGATCCCAGGACGCTTTCGGGCGACAAGGTCGTGTTCGGCGCGACCGTCACCCTGCTCGATGAGGACGACAAGCCGGTCAAGTACCAGATCGTGGGCCAGGCCGAAGCTGACGCCAAGCTTGGCATGATCAGCTATAACAGCCCCCTGGGCCGTGCGCTGATCGGGCGCCAGATCGGCGAGGAGGTCGAGGTGTCGGTGCCATCGGGCGACAAATTCTACCTGGTCGACAAGATCGATTTCATCTGATCCATCCGTGAAACTGCCTGCCGGTCGCATGACGAACGGGATTGCGGCGATCACCTTCGTCGCCTTCCTGCTGCTTTACCTGACGGGGCAGGTCGATAATGCCGCGATCATGGCCGGCTTCATCCCCGCACGGGTGGAGGATGGCGCCCTGCTGGCCGGCATGGCGGCCGTTCCGGTGTGGCTGACGCCGATCAGTTGCACGCTGGTCCATGCCAACTGGCTGCATGTCGGCTTCAACCTGTTCATGTTCGTCTTCTGCGGGCGACAGGTGGAGCATGTGCTGGACAAGGGCGCGACGCTGCTGCTCTACATTGCCGGAGCCTATGGCGCGACGGCGCTGCAATGGGCGATCGATCCGCATTCCACCAATCCCATGGTCGGCGCCAGCGGGGCCATATCGGCGGTCATCGCGACCTATGCGCTGCTCTACAGCCAGCAGAAGGTCCGGCGGGTTGGACCGGTGTCGGCCAATCTGGTTCGTCTGCTCTGGCTGGCGGCAAGCTGGATCGTGCTTCAGCTCATGATCGGTTTCGCCACGGCGCAGGGACTGGGCGACCTGGGGCAGATTGCTGTTGCCGCACATATCGGCGGCTTTCTGGTGGGGCTGGTGCTGACGCGCCCTTTGCTGCGCTGGCGTTTCCGCAAGCGTCCCCAGCCCCTTTCCTGACGCCCGGCTTTCCTGCTCTTCAGCCGCTGGGCAGATCGGGTTCCAGCAGCCGGTGCAGGTGCACGATCACATAGCGCATCTCCGCATCGTCGACCGTCCGCTGAGCAGCGCCGCGCCAGGCATTTTCTGCACTGCTGTAATCGGGATAGACGCCGACCAGCTCGATCGAACTCAGATCTTCGAATTCCAGCGTTTGAGGATTTTTGACGCGACCGCCCATTACAAGGTGCAGCTTGCTCATGGTATCTTATGTTCTCCTGCTCGGTGAACCCATAGCGTAGCAGGCCGCCCGCACCCGTCCAAGGGGGCAGGCGGCCGGATCAGCATGCTTTTGGCGGCGGCGCGATTACGTTTTTGGCAATCGGGCCTTCACCGCTTCGCTCAGCGCGTCGACCTTCGCGGCGACCAGCGAAGCCACATCGTCGGCAAGGCGGGACGCCTTTGCACCGAGGTCGGCGGACGCCACGCTGTCGCGTGCCGATGCCGCCGCTTCCCTCGTCCCCTCGGCCGCATTGTGCAGCGCCTCGCCGGCGTTCGACCGCAGGCTTTCGGCATTTTCCGCCGCCACGGCCCTGGCGGCGAGCGCCGCTTCCAGCACCTTGGCGCCCGCACTGCTGGCAAGGCCGGGCAGGGCCTTCATGGCCGCGCGGCTCTTGGGGAACATCCATGCGATGACGGCTCCGGCCGCCACGGCGCCCGCGACGGCGGCGATGGGGTGTTCCTGAACGATTTCATTGGCGCGGGCCGCGATCCGTTGCGACCGGTCGCGCGCGTCCGCATAGGCATCGCCCGCCTTTTCACGGCTCGTCTGGATCAGGTCGCCGGCACTTTCCCTCGCGCGATCCGCCGTATCGCGGAACTTGCCGGACGCGGTCCCGGCAATGTCGTTCGCCGCTTCGCGGGCGCGGGTGAGTTGCGTGCGGATGTCAGCCATCGTCAGTCTCCGAAATCTCTTCTGTGCGGTTGCTTATCCGAACGTATATCTGCCGGAAAAGTGCCCCGAGCGGACGGCGCAGCAAATAGAGCGCGAGCGCGCCCGTCGCCGCGGCCGTGGCGGCCGGCCGTTGCTGGACCTTGGCAGCCGCATAGGCGGCGCCGTCCATCAGCGTTTCCGTTGCCTTGTCCTTCGCGTCCTGCTTGAGCCGGGCGGGGGTGAGGCGCGCCCTGGCGGCAAGGGCGCTGGAGATGAGCGCGGCCTTGCGCGCATCCGCCCGCGCCACCGCATCGCGATAGGCTTCTTCGCGCTTCATGGCTTCACCGCCTTCTTCATCCGGTCGATGCGGCCCTTCGCGACCAGCAGCAGCAGCAGCGCGATGACCAGCGCGCCGCCGAATACCGCGCCCGTCGCCCAGCCGGGCCCGACAAGCGGCGACAAC
Organism: Sphingobium sp. SA916; assembly: GCF_002894065.1. Lineage (NCBI taxonomy): Bacteria > Pseudomonadati > Pseudomonadota > Alphaproteobacteria > Sphingomonadales > Sphingobiaceae > Sphingobium > Sphingobium sp. SA916. Next base: position 84,894 of record NZ_LXYF01000063.1, on the reverse strand, counting down.
GCCAAGATGATGCCCACCAGCCCGGCGACGATCGCCGCGAAGGCAAGCATGATGCCCGCCGTCGCGAAGATCAGCGCATCGCGGACCCCCGCGCCGACGATGCCGGCGCGCAGCTTCTGCCGTTCGACTTCCGCTTCCGCATAGGCCCGCCCGTCGCTGTACAGGCGTGTGAAGACGTCCCGCACGGACTCTTCCTGTGCCTCGGTCTGCAGGGGCTCTTGAGTCAAAATATCCTCCGCCCCGGCGCCGGGGCCCTGTCGTCCGTCAATGGGCAAGGACGCGATCAGGCGTCTTCGTCCGACCCCTTGGCAAGACGCATCAGCACGAAGCCGACCACCGCTGCAGCGCCGATGGCCACGGCCGGGCTCTTGCGCACGAAATCCCGCGCTTCGGTCATCAACTGGTCGACATCCTTGCTGTCCAGCGTCTTCGCGGCGCCGGCCACCGATTCGGCCGCCTGGCGCGCATAGTCGCCATATTGCGGGCCAAGCTTCGCATCGACGGTGCCCGCCGTGTCGGAAATCAGCTTCGCCAGGCTCTGCATGGCCGATCCGGTCTTGTCCTTGGCGACGCCCGCGGCGGATTTTGCGGTCTTGGACGCCTGGTCCTTGAGCGGGTCGATATGCGCTTTCCAATCGACGGCGTTCAGCTTGTCGGCGGCGGCCTTCGCAGCCTTTTCCGCTTGCGCCTTGATCGGCGCGATCTGCGCGGTCCAGCCATGGGCGGCGGCCCCGTTGCCCGGCGTCTTGGGCGCGGCGGCCTTGCGCGTGGTGGCGGTCTTGACGGGCGCGGCCTTCACCAGCGTGCCGGACAGGGCGGCCTTGGCCGGCTTGGCCTTGGGCGCCTTGGCGGGGCTGGCCTTTCTGGCGCGCTTGGCGGGCGGGGTTTCCGGGGTGTCGGCCATCGTCCTAAGTCTCCCTTTGAAATACGGTGGAATCGCTGTGCGGGCGGGCGGCTCTGCCTCTAATGCTTCGCCACCGCCCACAGTTCCGTTGCCGTTACTATTTTGAGCATCGGCATTTTTCGAGTCCTTGCAAGCCCCTGCATTGCCAAGCGGGGAGGCGGTGGCTAAGCGGGGCGCGAAAAGCGACCAGAGCCAGTCCCCAGAGCCACTCCAAGGAGCGACCATGACAGCCATTCTCGATATTCATGCCCGCCAGATTCTGGACAGCCGCGGCAATCCGACCGTCGAAGTCGACGTGATGCTGGAGGATGGCAGCTTCGGCCGCGCCGCCGTGCCTTCGGGCGCTTCGACCGGCGCCTATGAAGCGGTGGAAAAGCGGGATGGGGACGCCGCCAAATATCTGGGCAAGGGCGTGCTCGCCGCCGTCGCCGCCGTCAATGACCAGATTGCCGAGCAGATCATCGGCCTGGATGCCGAGGATCAGGCAGAGGTCGATGCTGCGATGATCGCGCTCGACGGGACGGAGAACAAGTCGAACCTGGGCGCCAACGCGATCCTGGGCGTCAGCCTGGCGGTGGCGAAGGCGGCCGCCGATGCGCGCGGCCTGCCGCTCTACCGCTATGTCGGCGGCGTCAATGCGCATGTGCTGCCGGTGCCGATGATGAACATCATCAACGGCGGCGAACATGCCGACAATCCGATCGACTTCCAGGAATTCATGATCATGCCGGTCGGCGCGGAGAGCATTGCCGACGCCGTGCGGATCGGTTCGGAAATCTTCCATACGCTGAAGAAGGGCCTGCACGACAAGGGACTGGCCACCTCCGTTGGCGATGAAGGCGGTTTCGCGCCCAACATCGCCTCTACCCGCGATGCGCTCGACTTCATCATGCTGTCGGTGGAGAAGGCGGGCTACAAGCCGGGCGATGACGTCGTGCTGGCGCTGGACTGTGCGGCGACCGAATTCTTCAGGAACGGCAAGTACGAGATTTCGGGCGAAGGCCTGTCGCTCAGCCCGGTCGAAATGGCCGATTATCTCGCGGCCCTTTGCGCCGACTATCCGATCAAGTCGATCGAGGACGGTATGAGCGAGGATGATTTCGAGGGCTGGAAGGCGCTGACCGACAAGATCGGGGGCAAGGTCCAGCTGGTGGGCGACGACCTTTTCGTGACCAATCCCAGGCGTCTGGAAATGGGCATCGGCAAGGGCCTCGCCAATTCGCTGTTGGTCAAGGTGAACCAGATCGGTTCGCTCACCGAAACGCTGGCGGCCGTCGACATGGCCCATCGGGCGCGCTACACCGCCGTCATGTCGCACCGTTCCGGCGAGACCGAGGACGCGACGATCGCCGATCTGGCCGTCGCCACCAATTGCGGCCAGATCAAGACCGGTTCGCTCGCCCGTTCGGACCGGCTCGCCAAGTATAACCAGCTCATCCGGATCGAAGAAGAACTGGGCGACGTCGCGCTTTACGCCGGGCGTTCGATTTTCCGCTAAATCAAATTTTCGACATCCGGTCGCAAGCGCAGTAAATTTTGCTTGCGGCCGGCCCGTCCCTGTGATTCAACTGGTCCATGGCGCATATCGCGAAACTCCGCATGTTGCTTTTTTCGGCCTTCGGTCCGGCGATTGCGGTGCTTCTTCTTCTCTTCTTCGCAGGCTATGTGGTGCTGGGTTCCAACGGGGTTCTGGCATGGGGCGATTACAAGCGGCAGCTCCATCATGCCCAGTCTGAACTGAAGCAGGTTCAGGCCAGCCGGCAAGAGTTGAAGAACCGGGTGGACCTGCTCGATCCCCGGCGCGTCGATCCCGATCTTTCCGATGAACTGATCCGGCGGGAGCTGGGCGTCGTCCATCATGATGAAGTGATCGTCCCGCTGAACTGACCTTTCCCGACGGCTGGTCAATCGCTTTTGCCGCGTTCCTGTGCCCCATGCCGCGTTGCATTTGGGGGCGGACTGCCGCTATACCGGCCTTCCTTCCATCCTCACCCACGCAAAAGGATAAGAGCCTTGGCGAAACCAACGACGCCGCGTCCTTCACGCGCAAAGGCAAAGGCGGCTGCACCCGCCGCCGGCGCGGACCATAACCGGCCTCGCCCCGACACTCCCAAAGATTATAAGGCCAGCAAGGAAGAGCTGCTGGAATTCTACCGGCAGATGGTCCTGATCCGCCGTTTCGAGGAAAAGGCCGGCCAGCTTTACGGCCTGGGCCTGATCGGCGGCTTCTGCCACCTCTATATCGGGCAGGAAGCGGTCGCCGTCGGCATCCAGTCGGCGCTCCAGCCCGGCAAGGACAGCGTCATCACCGGCTATCGCGACCACGGCCACATGCTGGCCTATGGCATCGATCCCAACGTCATCATGGCTGAACTGACCGGCCGCGAAGCCGGCATTTCGCGCGGCAAGGGCGGTTCGATGCACATGTTCAGCGTCGAGCATAAATTCTACGGCGGCCACGGCATCGTCGGCGCCCAGGTGTCGCTTGGCGCCGGTCTCGGCTTCGCGCACAAGTATAATAATGACGGCGGCGTCTGCGTCGCCTATTTCGGAGACGGCGCGGCCAATCAGGGCCAGGTCTACGAAAGCTTCAACATGGCCGAGCTGTGGAAGCTGCCGATCATCTTCGTGATCGAGAACAACCAATATGCCATGGGCACCAGCGTCAACCGCTCCTCGGCGGAAGACCAGCTTTACCGGCGCGGCGAAAGCTTCCGCATTCCCGGCATCCAGGTGAACGGCATGGACGTGCTGGCGGTGCGCGGCGCGACGGAAGAGGCGCTGAAATGGGTGCAGGCGGGCAACGGTCCGATCCTGCTGGAAATGAAGACCTATCGCTATCGCGGCCATTCCATGTCCGACCCGGCCAAATACCGGTCGCGCGAGGAAGTGCAGTCGATGCGCGAAAAGTCCGACCCGATCGAAGGCGTCAAGAAATATCTGGCCGACATGGGCGTCGTCGAGGACGAACTCAAGAAGATCGACCAGGACATCCGCAAGATCGTCAGCGACGCGGCGGATTTCGCTGAAACCTCTCCCGAACCGGAACTGCACGACCTTTATACCGACGTGCTGGTGGAGCAATATTAATGGGTATCGAAATCAAGATGCCGGCGCTTTCCCCGACGATGGAGGAAGGCACGTTGGCGAAGTGGCTGGTGAAGGAAGGGGACGAGGTCCGCTCGGGCGACATATTGGCTGAGATCGAGACCGACAAGGCGACGATGGAATTCGAAGCCGTCGATGAAGGCAAGATCGGCCAGATCATGGTGGCCGAGGGGACTGAAGGCGTGAAGGTCGGCACCGTCATCGCAACGATGGCGGCAGATGGGGCAGGCGAGGGTGGCGAGACCGCACAGGCCCCGAAGGCCGCCGAAAGTGCGCCTCCCGCCGCGCCCGAAGCCGCTCCGGCACCCAGGAAGGCCGAAAGCGGCACGTCGAAGCTTGCGACCGAGGCGAAGGCGACCGTCAAGGACCCGGCGCTGCCCGAGGGTACCGAATATATCAAGACCACCGTTCGCGAAGCGCTGCGCGACGCCATGGCCGAGGAAATGCGGCGGGACGAGCGCGTCTTCGTCATGGGTGAAGAGGTGGCCGAATATCAGGGCGCCTATAAGGTCACCCAGGGCCTGCTGGAGGAATTCGGCGACAGGCGCGTCATCGATACGCCGATCACCGAATATGGCTTTGCCGGCATAGGCGCGGGCGCGGCGATGGGCGGATTGAAGCCGATCGTCGAGTTCATGACCTTCAACTTCGCGATGCAGGCGATCGACCATATCATCAATTCGGCCGCCAAGACCAATTACATGTCCGGCGGCCAGATGCGCTGTCCGATCGTGTTCCGCGGTCCCAATGGCGCGGCCAGCCGCGTCGCCGCGCAGCATAGCCAGAATTACGGTCCCTGGTATGCGTCGGTTCCCGGGCTCATCGTCATCGCGCCCTATGACTCGGCCGACGCCAAGGGCCTGCTCAAGGCGGCGATCCGTTCGGACGATCCGGTCGTGTTCCTTGAGAACGAACTGGTCTATGGCCGCAGCTTCGACGTGCCCAAGGTGGACGATTATGTCCTCCCCATCGGCAAGGCGCGCATCGTCCGCGAAGGCAAGGATGTGACGCTGGTCAGCTACTCCATCGGCGTTGGCGTTGCGCTGGAAGCGGCGGAGGCTTTGGCCGGCGAAGGCATCGATGCGGAGGTCATCGACCTGCGCACGCTACGCCCGCTCGATACCGCGACTGTGCTGGAGAGCCTGAAGAAGACCAATCGCCTGGTGGTGGTGGAAGAGGGCTGGCCGGTCTGCTCGATCGCGTCTGAGATCGCGGCGGTGGTGATGGAACAGGGTTTCGACGACCTCGACGCGCCTGTGCTGCGCGTGACCAATGAGGATGTGCCGCTGCCCTATGCGGCGAATCTGGAAAAGGCGGCGCTTATCGATGCGGCGCGGGTTGTCGCTGCGGCGAAGAAGGTTTGTTATCGGTGAACTGCGGATGGGGAGCGGCACGTGCAGCTCCCCATCAACTACAGGTCGATGCCGTCACATTTTCCGGGTTGTAGATGCCTACGCCGCCTGTTGGTCCTGCATATTCGCGATTGTCCCGGACATACATCCCTGCGGTCTCAACCATGCTCGACAAGTTGAGCCAGCGCGATCCGATCAGCGGCTGATATCTATACGCCACCTCGGCAAGGATGACAGCGCCCCCCTCTGGAGCCTTGAGGGTTTGGCCATTGACCGAAATGCCTGTCAGGTTGGTGTCACCCTGCTTGCCGAAGCCGGAAGAGTAGGTCAGGCCGCCCCGGCATCGCTGCCAACGGATGCGGTAGCGATCGGTTGTGTTGGGATTGGCCACTGGTTCAAGGCTGGTGAGGACGACCTTGCCGTTGGAAAACAGGCCCAGGGCGGAACCCTGAAGGTCGGCACCCGTCATCAGATCATTTATTTGTGCTTCCGTTATCTGTTTGGTTGATAACAGGTCGCCTGTCCCAATACGCGACCCGTCATCGGCAAGCCGCAATGCCAACTGGCTGACGCGCATTTTGGTGACTGTATAGTTGGCCAGCTCGGCAGCCGTAAGAGTAGCCACCAGGACGAATGGCAGACATAGGGCGAATTCGACCACCGCGATGCCGTTCTGCGCGCGGCTTAGACCACAAATCCAGTTCGAACAGCGCGCAAAAATATTGCTGTTCCTCCTCATGGGCAATTCCTCACGACGGAAACAGGTTCGCCGGGTTTCTGGCCATAGGGCTGGTTGGTCAGCACGGTCTTTGCCGAGAGATGGACCTTGCCGGGTAGGCCGATCATCTTGTCCAGAGGGAAGAAGCGGGGATATTGGACGTCCACGATCATGACCACGGCTGCTTGGGTGCCGCCTTGACCTTCGCTGCCGCCGTCCGCATCCCGAACGCCATTGGCATTATTGTCCTGAAACGGTTCGCCATCATCGCATTTGCCGTTGCCGTTATTGTCATTATAAGGTTCTGCGACTGCCTGGGCTGCTTTCGTGTAGGAATAGAAGTTGCGACGGCTGATTCTCACTTCGGCATTGGCCGCCAGTCGCTTCACCTGATCTTCGATCTTCTGGTTGATGGCCAACTGCGTCGCCTCTTCCTGACCGCTTTCCAGCGTTGAATCCCGCGCCGCCTTCTGCACCACGCCCTGAAGCACGCCCTGCATGTACAGCGTATGCGCCAGGTCCAGCGCGCCAAGCATCAGCAGCAGGAACACGGGCGCGATCAGCCCGAATTCCGTGATGGCGGTGCCTCGCTGATCGCTGGATCGACGGAAAAGCGCTGTCACTGACATCAGCTTGTGAGCCTGAGTTGGGAAATCTGATTGGCGATATTGCGGAAAGTCTGTTGCAGGGCGGCCGAACTTTGGGCCGAGAAGAAGCGATCCTTACTGGCGCATGACTTAAGCATGTTTTCGATGGTAGTGTTCTTGGTACCGAACCAGACAACCCACACAGTGGTATTGGGCATGTTCTTGATTGCCGCGCACGCTGCTTGGGTACGCAGATTGATCTGCTGGGTCAGGGTAGCGTCTAGGTTTGGTAGATTCTCAGTCTGGGTATCTGTGGTTTGCCGGCGGTCCCAATAGGGAATGCCATAGGCTTGGTAGGTGTCGACTTCGGCATTGGCTTCGCCATCAGTCATGAAGATTAAATGACGTTGTATTTCACCGCCGCGTGGAGTCGTCGCGTTATTCGCTGCAAACAGGCCGGTCGGCGATAGCAATCTCCCGCCCCAAATGAGGCCTATATCGTGATAGGTGGCACCTCCCGGTGTCAAGGTGTCCACATAGCTGTCGAAGGCCGATGCGTTGGGCCACGGCTCGAGCAAATGCGCCGCTGCCGTTGTGCAGGTGTAGGATCCTTTGCCGAACTTGTTGTAGAAGGTAACTACTTCAGACCGGTTTCTTGTCGTTGGATCACTGAAGGAGGCCCCCCTTTTATAGATGATCTGGCCCAACGCAGGCGCCCACTGGGTGTCAGGGTCGTTGGTCGGCGGAGTATCGAGATCCAGGTCGAGCGCATCGTCAGGACGAGGCATGTAGCTTGTCGCCGCTACGGTTCTGCGTTCCTCTATGCACCCATCCCAAGAGATTGTCTGGTCCGAATAGTTGGTGCTGGACACCTTGTCTGTCGTATCTAGACCCGTTGTTCCGACAGGCAGCACGAGCGAAGCGGGTGAATTCCAGCCCGTGCCATTTTTGAGGGCGCGCAGATCGACTTGCACCGGATGATATCGCCACGCATTGAAGGCGACGGCATTGGGATCGAACTGGAATGTGCTGACATAGGTGTACCAGCGCGTGTAAGATCGAGAACGAATTCTATACTTGCATCCGTTGTTGCCGGAAACCCAACTTGTGAATTCGCGCTGATCATCCTTCCATTTCTGCGATGCCTGCCAATTGCCGTTACCCTGAACGCCTCCATTTGTCTCATTCATGCCATTGGTGAGAGCTGCGGTGGAAGCGGTCAGTTCTCCGGGCTCCACATAGGTCGATTTACACAGCGCCTCCGTAGCTGTCCTGGCAGACTTGTCAGTCCAGCCTATGTTTGCCCAGTCAGTCTTGCCAACGTCTTCAGTAGACACGACCTTGCCGTACACAACTGTTCGCTCGCGCGACTGATAGGTTGCGAAGTCCTTGAACCAGTTCGAAGGCAGCAGTTTGCCGACGTTGACGTTCGTATCATAAGGGACAAACCCGAACCGTATTTGCGTCTCCGCGCTTGTACCGCCAGAGGGCGCGTCACCGTCGCATTGGGCAACAGTGTCCAGGCGAGCCACTATCTCGTAAAAGCAGCGCACCGCACGACGGAGGCCAACTATTTTGGTTTCGGTGTCGCCAGAGATCGCCTGTCCCATCGATCCGGTCACGTCCAACACGAACATCACATCGGTATTCGGCAGGCGCATTTCGGCGTCGCAAGCGACCTCGATTGTTTTGGAATTAATGCCGAAAATCCGCATGATCGCCATCGGCAGCGGCACAGACGCCGTGCCGGTAACCTTTCCCGCGGACTCGCTGAACGATCGCATCACCGTTCCGCTGCCATAGGAGCCTGGCCGGAAATTGGCGTCGAACATCCCGTTTGCGGCATTCAGCGCCTGGTTGTTGTTGGCGGCCCATGCGCCGCCGCCCATGGTTTTGCGGCCGGCAAGTGCGCCGGCGTCGCAGGCTTGCTGCAGCCTCGACTTCGTCAGATAGATGCGGCTCATGTCGACACCGCCGCCGATCAATCCCATAAGCGGAAGGACAGCAGCCGCTACCATGGCCAGGGTATTCCCCGCCTGATTGTGATAAAGCCGCATCAGAATGAACAGCGCGCGCTTGATCCGGTCGCTCATAATCCGCTCTGCCTTTACTTGCCCCGCACCCCCAATTCAGGCAGGGCAGCCCCATGCCCATCCAGGGGCAGTTGCCAGGATCACTATGCCGGTTGGGGTTAAAAAGCTGATAATTTCGGTCAAATCCATTTCCATCGATATAGGCGGATGGATATTGTGAGCGACGATCTCGCCCCATTGCCGTCGTTGCTCAGCGCCTATGCCGGCCCTGATGCGCCGCTTCATCGGTTGATCTGGGCGCTCGATGCCCGATTTTCGCGGCTCGTGGCGACGACGAGCGAGCCGATCATCGGGCAGATGCGAATGGCCTGGTGGAACGATGCCCTGACCGATGAAAGCGGCGTAAAGGGGCGCGGCGAGCCGTTGATCGATGCGATGCGGAAGCTGGACGCCCTGCCGCCGTGCGGCCTGTCGCAATGGCTTGACGGCTGGGAGGCGCTGATCGGGGAGGTCGATCTTTCCGGCTATGCGGAGGGACGAGGCGGTGGCCTGTTTCGGGCGCTGGCGGGGCGGGAGGATATTCCATCCTGGCTCGACCGCGCGGGGGCGGCCTGGGCGTTGTGGGATTTGTCCGGACATGGTGCGGACCGGGAAGGCGCGGGCAGGGCAATCGAACTGGCGCGAGGATATATAACCGGCGACTGGCCGGCTTGGCCAAAGCAATGGCGCCCGTTGCGGATCGCCTATCAGCTTGCGCGTCGCGACATAGAGGAAGGCCGCTGTGCGCCGGCGGGATTGACCCCAGCGCTATATTGGCGATTGGTGCGCATCGCATTGTTGGGGCGATAAGGGGGATAGTGTGGAACGAGTTCTGGGGGGCGCGATGGCCGCATTGCTGCTGGCGGCGGGCGGGCTGTTCTGGTGGCAGGGGCGGGCGAACAATGAACCCGTGCCCCAGCCCCTGATTGGATCGCCCCCGCCGCCCGCTGTCGACGCCCTGCCGGAAGGCGATCCGGACGCTTCGGGCGATGCGCCGCCCATGCCCGGCGAAGCGTCGCCGCAAAGCCGCGAGCAGAAGCGCTTTGGCCGCTACGACCGCAATCGCGACGGCTTCATCACGCGGGTCGAGATGATGGGCAGCCGCGTCAAGGCGTTCAAGGCGCTCGACCGCGACAATGACAATCTCCTCTCCTTCGAGGAGTGGGCGGTGACGACGTCGGATCGCTTTGCCAAGGCGGACGGCAATGGCGACGGCAGGCTGACCCCAGCGGAATTCGCGACGACCGCGCCGAAACGCGCGGCCGCCGCCAAATGCAGATGCTGAAACGTCAGGCCGGCTGAAGTTCACCCAGCCAGGCGCCCAGCGCGGCGCGGGCGCGGGATGTCATGGCTTCCTTGCGCTGCTTCTTCTTCACGTCGTCGAGCGGGGGGAAGAGGCCGAAATTGACGTTCATCGGCTGGTAATCCGCCGTCTCGACATTGCCGGTCACATGGCCCAGCAGCGCGCCGAGCGCGGTTTCCGGCGGCAGCGGCGCGAGCGGCCGGCCCAATATCTCCGCCGCGGCAAAGCGCCCGGCGAGCAGGCCTATGGCCGCGCTCTCGACATAGCCCTCGCAGCCCGTGACCTGTCCGGCAAAGCGGATATGCGGCGCGCTTTTCAGGCGCAAGGTGCCGTCCAGCAGCTTGGGGCTCTGGATGAAGGTGTTGCGGTGAAGCCCGCCCAGCCGGGCGAATTCCGCCTTTTCCAGACCGGGGATGGTGCGGAACAGTTCGACCTGCGCGCCATGCTTCAGCTTGGTCTGGAAACCGACCATGTTCCACAGCGTGCCCGACGCATTGTCCTGCCGCAGCTGCACCACCGCATAGGGCCAGCGGCCGGTGCGCGGATCGTCCAGGCCCATCGGCTTCATCGGTCCGTGGCGCAATGTTTCCGGGCCACGCGACGCCATGACTTCGATGGGCATGCAGCCCTCGAAATAGGGGGTGTCCTTTTCCCATTCCTTGAAGTCGCTCTTCTCGCCGTCAAGCAGGCCCTGGACGAAGGCCTGATACTGCTCCCTGTTCATGGGGCAGTTGATATAGTCCTTCCCCTCGCCGCCGCCGGGGCCGATCTTGTCCCAGCGATTGGCCATCCAGCATTTGTCCATGTCGATGCTGTCGAAATGCACGACCGGCGCGATGGCGTCGAAAAAGGCGAGATGGTCGATGCCCGCCGCTTGCCCGATGCTGGCGGCCAGAGCGGGGGCGGTCAGCGGGCCGGTGGCGACGATGGTCATGCCCTCTGTCGGCAGGGCGTCGATGCGTTCGCGCACGATCTCCACATTGGGATGCCCGGCCAGTGCGCGGGTGACGCCTTCGGAAAAGATGTGGCGGTCGACCGCCAGCGCCGACCCGGCGGGAACCTTGGCCGGTTCCGCCTGCGCCATGATGAGGGAGCCCAGCCGCCGCATCTCCTGATGCAGCAGCCCCACGGCATTCTTGTCCGCATCGTCGGAGCGGAAGCTGTTGGAGCAGACCAGTTCGGCAAGGCCATCGGTCTGATGCGCGGGCGTCATGTCGCCGCTCCCGCGCATTTCCGACAGGCGGACCTTCACGCCGGCCTGCGCCAACTGCCATGCCGCTTCCGTGCCCGCCATGCCGCCGCCGATGATGTGAACCTGATGCTTCGCCACTTTGCCCATTCTTCAATTCATGCGTTGTGGTGGGGCGTTTAGGTCAAAAGCGAGAAAAAGGAGAGCGCAAAATGATCGACCATATCGGCTTTGCGGTCAGTGATGCCGGACGATCGCGCGATTTCTACGATGAACTGCTGGGCGCGATCGGCCTCAGGCGGTTGCGGACGGTCGCTGCGGCGGAAAATGGCAGCGGCGGGGATGCCCATGGCTATGGCCGGGATGAGGACGCCTTCTTCTGGTTCGGTGACAATGAAGCGGTGGGTGAGGGGACGCATGTCGCCTTCCGGGTCGAGAACCGGGCGATGGTCCACGCCTTTCACGCGGCGGGGCTGCGCGCCGGGGGCAAGGATAATGGCGCGCCCGGCCTGCGGCCCCGCTATGGCGCGAGCTATTACGCCGCCTTCATCCTCGACCCCGACGGCATCAATGTGGAGGCGGTATGCTATGCGATGGAGGAGCCGAGCGCTTCGGTGGACGGGGACGCGCCATAATAGGCGCTCTCGTCCAAAATCCCCTCCCGCTTGGCGACGATGGTGGCGACCAGCACCTGCCCCGCGACGTTGACGGCGGTGCGGCCCATGTCGAGGATCGGATCGATGGCCAGCAGCAGCCCGGCGCCCTCCAGCGGCAGTCCGAGCGTGGAAAGCGTCAGCGTCAGCATCACGATCGCGCCGGTCAGGCCCGCCGTCGCCGCCGATCCGACGACGGAAACGAAGACGATCAGCGCATAATCCGCCGCATGAAGGGGAATGCCGTAGAAGCCCGCCACGAAGATCGCCGCCAGCGCAGGATAGATGGAGGCGCAGCCGTCCATCTTGGTGGTCGACCCCAGCGGAATGGCGAAGGCGGCATAGCCCCTTTCCACGCCCATGCGCTCCGTCACGGCTTCGGTGACGGGCAGCGTGCCGACCGAGGATCGCGAAACGAAACCGAGCTGGATCGCCGGCCACGCCTTGGCGAAGAAGGGCAGCGGCCTGAGCCCGTTTGCCGCCAGCAGCAGCGGATAGACGACCAGCAGCACCAGCGCGAGGCCCAGATAGACGGCTCCGGCAAAACCGCCGAGCTGGGCGAGCGCGCTCCAGCCATAGGTGGCGATGGCGCTGCCGATCAGGGCGGCGGAACCGATGGGCGTCAGGCGGATGATCCAGCCCAGGATGGCGCGGACCACCGCCAGCAGGGAGCGGACGAAGGCCAGGAAAGGCTCTGCCTTCTCTCCGACCTTCAAGGTGGCGAGGCCGACGGCGATGGAGATCACCAGCAACTGCAGGATGTTGAAGGAAAGCGTGGTGGTCGCGCCGCCATCGTTCAGCTTGGTGCTGGCGGACAGGGCGAAGCTGTTGCCGGGAACCAGCCCCTTCAGGAAATCGAGCCAGCCACCGACGGAGTCCGTCTTGCCGATCGCCAGCGCCTGCCCGTGCAGGCCAGAGCCCGGCTGGACGACCAGGCCGATGGCAAGGCCGATGACGACCGCGATCAGCGCCGTGATCGCGAACCAGAGCAGGGTCTGCCCCGCCAGCCGCGCCGCATTGTCGAGCGCGCGCAGATTGGCGATGGAGGCGACGATGGCCGCGAACACCAGCGGCGGCACCACGGCCTTCAGCAGGGAAACGAAGATCGACCCCGTCGTCTTGAGCGCGGTCGCCAGCCAGTTGAGGTCGCCGTCCGGCGCGGTTCCCATGGCTCGCGCCGCCAGACCGAGCAACAGGCCGACCGCCATGCCGACCAGAACCTGAAATCCGAAACTGCGATAGTTGATGGCCATGGGTGCATTCCTTCGGGCGACCGGCGCGCGATATGGTGAGCGATGCCGTCAAATGCGCGCAAGCAATTCTTTATGGGGGTGAACGCGGATAAGGACGCCCTCTTTCCGCGACTGGGACAGCAAACGGATTGGCTGTCGCAATCCACTATGCCACAGAATGGTCCTTGGTCCAGCAGGAGATGCGATTTGAGGAAATGGCGGACGGTTCTTGCGGTCCTGACCGCTCCGGTGCTGTTCCTGCCGCACCCCGCGCAGGCCGCCGGCGACCCGGCATTGGCCAAGGACATTCTCGTCAGATCCATTGCGTTCCGCACGGTGGAGGGAGAGGGGCAGGTGCCCCGCCTCGCCGCCTATTATGCCTCGCTGCTCCAGCAGGCGGGATTTGCGGCAGGGGATGTGGAGATCACGCCGATGGGTGAGACGGCGAGCCTGGCCGCGACCATTCGCGGCAGCGATCCGCGGCTCAGGCCGCTGCTCCTGATCGGCCATATGGATGTGGTGGCCGCCAATCCGGCGGACTGGGCGCGCGATCCATTCCTGCCGGTCGAGGAGGATGGCTATATTTTCGGGCGGGGCGCGGAGGACAATAAATATGATGTCGCCATGATGGTGGCGACGTTGATGGGCCTGAAGAAGGAAGGCTGGCGACCGCGGCGGACCGTCACCCTGCTGCTGTCGGGCGACGAGGAAACCCATATGCGGACGAGCAGGGCGCTGGCGGAGAAATATAAGGACGCCGAACTGCTGCTGAACGGAGATGGCGGCGGCGGGCTGCTGGACGAGGGCGGACGGGCGGTGCTCTATCAATTGCAGGCTGGCGAGAAAAGCTATGCGGATTTCGAGATCGCCTTCACCGATGCGGGCGGCCACAGCAGCGCGCCGACGCCTGGCAACCCGATCTATCGGCTGGCGCGGGCGATCGACCGCATCGCCGCCTATCGCTTCGCGCCGATGCGCAATGAACTGACCAGGGCGTCGCTGGCCCTTTCGGCGGAGCGGATCGGCGGGGCCGTGGGTGAGGCGATGCGGCGCTATGCCGAGACGGGGGACCGGAAGGCGGCCGACCTGCTGTCGGACTATCCCGAATTTGTGGGGCAGGTGCGGACGACCTGCGTCGCCACCATGGCGCAGGCAGGCCACGCGCTCAACGCGCTGCCGCAAAGCGCGAAGGTCGACGTCAACTGCCGCATCTTTCCCGGCATCGCGGTGGATGCCGTGAAGGCGGAACTGGCGCAGGCCATTGACGATCCGGACGCCAGGATCACCACCCTGGACGACCCGCAGGCGAGCGATGCCTCACCGCTCCGCGAGGATGTGGTGAAAGCGGTCAAGGCAGCGGTTTCGGCTCGCTATCCGGATATTCCCGTCATACCTTCCATGTCGGCGGGGGCGACGGACAGCCTCTATTTCCGGGCGCTGGGTGTGCCGAGCTATGGCGTTTCCAGCCTGTTCCAGCGCGGCGAGGACGGCTTTGCCCATGGGCTGAACGAACGCGTGCCGGTGGCGGGGATACGGCAAGCGCTCGACCAGTGGGAGCGGATGGTGAAGGCCCTGGCGGGGTAGATCGTCTTCCCCATGGGCTCCCGCCTTTGCAGGAGCCCATTGCAGGTCGGTCGTTTCAGCGCTGCGTGGCGACGCTGTTGGCCGCGGACAGCACCGCCTGAACCGAGGCCGTGGCGACATCCGTATCCGTGCCGATCCCGAAGATGGTCCGGCCATTGGGGGTGCGGCATTCGACATAGGCGGCCGCCGCGACATCCGTACCCGCGCCGATCGCATGCTCGCTATAGTCGGCGACCTCCAGATCGACCCCCAGTTCATCGCGCAGCGCCGCGAGAACCGAGGAGATCAGGCCGTTGCCGCGTCCGGAAATGCTCCGTTCGCCGCCCTTGTGCGTGATCTTGCCGGTGAAGATGCGGTCGCCCGCCGCGCCGCTCTCATGATAGTCGATCAGGCTGTAGGGCTGTTCGCCCGTCAGGCGATAATGGGTTTCGAAGGCGGTCCAGATGTCGGCGGCGTTCAGTTCGCGGCTGCTTTCGTCGGCCAGCGCCTGCACGACCTTCGAAAAATCGGCCTGCATGCGCTTGGGCAGCTTCAGCCCCTTGTCCTGTTGCAGCACCCAGGCGACGCCGCCCTTGCCGGACTGGCTGTTCACCCGGATCACCGCTTCGTAATCGCGGCCCAGATCCTTGGGGTCGATGGGCAGATAGGGCACGTCCCAGATCTGGTCGTTGCGCGCTTCCTGCGCGGCGAAGCCCTTCTTGATGGCGTCCTGATGGCTGCCGGAAAAGGCGGTGAACACCAGTTCGCCGGCATAGGGATGGCGCGGGTGGACGGGCAACTGGTTGCAATATTCGACGGTCTGGATGACTTCATCGATGTCGCTGAAATCCAGGCCGGGGTTGATGCCCTGCGTGTACATGTTGAGCGCCACGGTCACCAGGTCGCAATTGCCGGTGCGCTCGCCATTGCCGAACAGGCAGCCTTCGACCCGATCCGCGCCCGCCATCAGGCCCAGTTCCGCCGCCGCCACGCCGGTGCCGCGATCATTATGGGTGTGCAGCGAGATGACGACGCTGTCGCGCTTGCTGATGTTGCGGCAGATCCATTCGATCTGGTCGGCATAGATATTGGGCGTCGCCGCCTCTACCGTGGCGGGCAGGTTCAGGATCAGCGGACGCTCCGGCGTGGGCTGGAGGATTTCCATCACCGCTTCGCAGCATTCCAGGCTGAAATCCAGCTCTGCGGTGGAAAAGGTTTCGGGCGAATATTCGAAATGCCAGTCGGTGTCGGGCTGCTTCGCCGCATTGTCGCGCAGCAGCTTCGCGGCGGTGATCGCGATGTCCCTGATCTGCGGCCGGTCCATCTGGAACACGATGTTGCGCCAGGCGGGGGATACGGCGTTATAGACGTGGACGATGGCCTTCTTCGCGCCGCGCAAGGATTCGAAGGTGGTGGCGATCAGGTCTTCGCGCGCTTGCGTGAGCACCTGAGGGAACACATCGTCGGGGATCGCGCCGTCGCGCACCAGGCCGGAGATGAAGTCGAACTCGGTCGCGCCAGCACTTGGGAACCCGACCTCGATCTCCTTGACGCCGACCTTCACCAGCAGGTCGAAGAAGCGGCGCTTCTTTTCCGCATTCATCGGGTCGATCAGCGACTGGTTGCCGTCGCGCATGTCGGTCGACAGCCAGCGCGGCGGGGCGGTGATGACGTTCGACGGCCATTGGCGGTTCGGCAGGTCGACCTGAGGGAAGGGGCGGTATTTCAGCGAGGGATCGGTCAGCATCATGACGAAAATGGCTTCTCTGCATACGGGCGAGCCTGTCCAAAGGATTGCGGCCTGCCCGGTGGTACGACTATCTGCTTGATTATGCCCTTAGGCGGATTGCCGCGTCATTCAAGCGAAGAGCAGCACAAAAACCACGCCTAAGGGCGTGTAAGTCGTAGCAGGGGAAGAAGCGCGCGCTGCATGATGGGAGCGCCATAGCCCGAATCGACCGGCAAGCGCAAGGGGGAGGACACAGGCCCTCGCTCCTCCCGATTGCGGAAGGAGTGGGGAGGGGCGCGGCGTCACCGGCGCGTCGACCGGTTAGCGAAGAAGCTCGCTTCGCTCGCGCCCTGCCCAACCCCCTCCCGCGGGCGGGAGGGGGATTGTCATTCGTGCCCGTGGCTTATTTCTGGAAAGCGACGACGATCTTCAGTTCCACGGCGTCACCGACCATCGGCACGCCATAGCCCATGCCGAAATCGCTGCGCTTGATCGTGGTCGTGGCGACGAAGCCGGCATTTTCCTTGCCGCCCATCATCGCCGGCGCCTTGCCCGCGCCGTAGAATTCGGTGTCCAGCGTCACCGGCTTGGTAATGCCCTTGATGGTCAGGTTGCCGGTGATTTCCGCCTCGTTGCCCTGCGCTTTTACGCCCGTCGACACGAAGGTCGCCTTGGGGAATTTGGCGGAGTCGAAGAATTCCGGCTTCATCAGATGTTCGTCGAGCTTGGCGATGCCGGTCTTGAGGTTCGTCACCGGAACCTCGACCGAAACCTTGGCGGCCGAGGGGTTTTTCGGATCGAGCGTCAGCGTGCCGGTCGCTTCGGAAATGACGCCCAGATTGTTGGTGAAGCCCATATGGTCATAGGCGAAGAGGATCTGGGTGTGGCCGGGATCGATCGTATAGGTGCCGCCGGTCACGCGCGCGGCGTCCTTCGCGCCGGGGGCGGGCGGCATCTGCTGGGCGATGACGGCGCTGCCGCCGGCAAGGGCGACAAGGGCGGCGGCGGGGATCAGATATTTGCGCATGAAGGATAATCTCCGAAAGCGATCAAGGGACGCCGCTACGATAAGCGACGTCCCTTGATTGTTCCAGAGCCGTAACCGGAAACAAAGGGTTACCGGATCGGCTACCTACCACCCCGTTGCCGGGGATGGCGGGCAGGCTCTCAGTTCTTGTCCTTGTCGACCAGCTTGTTGGCGCCGATCCAGGGCATCATGGCGCGCAGCTTCGCGCCGGTTTCCTCGATCGGGTGACGCTGCGAAGCGATGCGGCTTGCCTTGAGTTCCGGCTGGCCGGCGCGGTTGTCGAGCACGAAATCCTTGACGAAGCGGCCCGACTGGATGTCGGCCAGGACGCGCTTCATTTCCTTCTTCGTCTCTTCGGTGATGATGCGCGGGCCGGTCTTGATGTCGCCATATTCGGCGGTGTTCGAGATCGAATAGCGCATGGTGGCGATGCCGCCTTCATACATCAGGTCGACGATCAGCTTCAGTTCGTGGAGGCATTCGAAATAGGCCATTTCCGGGGAATAGCCCGCCTCGACCAGCGTTTCGAAACCGGCCTGGACCAGCGCGGTGGTGCCGCCGCAAAGCACGGCCTGCTCACCGAACAGATCGGTTTCGCATTCCTCGCGGAAGTTGGTTTCGATGATGCCGGAGCGGCCGCCGCCGACGCCCGAAGCATAGGAGAGGGCGATGTCATGGGCATTGCCGGTCGCGTCCTGATGAACGGCGATCAGGCAGGGCACGCCGCCGCCGCGCAGATATTCGCCGCGGACGGTGTGGCCCGGGCCCTTGGGCGCGATCATGATGACGTCGACGTCCTTGCGCGGCTCGATCAGCCCGAAATGCACGTTGAGGCCGTGCGCGAAGGCCAGTGCGGCGCCGGGGCGCAGATTGGCGTGGATGTCGGCGGCATAGACGGCGGCCTGATGCTCGTCGGGCGCCAGGATCATGAGCACGTCGGCCCAGGCGGCCGCTTCGGCGTTGGGCAGCACCTTGAAACCCGCGCCTTCGGCCTTCTTGGCGCTGGGCGAACCGGGGCGCAGCGCGATGGCGATTTCGGCAACGCCGGAATCGCGCAGATTCTGCGCATGGGCGTGGCCCTGGCTGCCATAGCCCAGAATGGCGACCTTCTTGCCCTTGATCAGGCCGATGTCGGCGTCGCGATCGTAATAAACCTTCATTTGACGTTCCTTCTTTCCGTTCGGGTGGCGCCTTGCGGAGCCGAGATTTGCGGTGAGGGGGACCACCTGCGCGGCGAGGGGACCGCCCTCACCCTCCCATCGCTTTGCGGCGTCGAAAAGAGGCAGATGACTCTTTTCGACCTCCCTCTCCCGGCGGGAGAGGGGTGATTTCTTCAGTTCGGCTCCTTGCCGCGGATCAGGCCGACGACGCCGGTGCGGCCGACCTCCACCAGGCCGATCTGCCGCATGAGGCCGACGAAATTGTCGATCTTGTCGGTGGTGCCCGTGATCTCGAAGATGAAGCTCTCGATCGTCGTGTCGACCACCTTCGCGCGGAAGACGTCGGCCAGGCGAAGCGCCTCGATCCGGTCCTCTCCCACGCCCGCGACCTTGACCAGCGCCAGTTCGCGTTCGACGAAGGGGCCGTTGTCGGTAAGGTCGGTCACCTTGTGCACCGGCACCAGCCGTTCGAGCTGGGCGATGATCTGGTCGATCACCTTGGGCGGGCCGCTGGTGACGATGGTGATGCGGCTGATCGCATGGTCGGGGGTGATGTCGGCCACGGTCAGGCTGTCGATATTATAGCCGCGCGCGGTGAACAGGCCCGCGATGCGCGCCAATATGCCCGCCTCGTTCGAAACCGTCAGCGACAGGACATGCCGCTCGCTAATCTCTTCCTGAATATGCATCAGATGTTTCCGTTGTCCGGTTCTTCGCGCTCATGGCGCTCTGAAATCATGCCTGTGAAGGCGTAGTGCCATGCGCCGTCGTCGCGATGGGCGATCCGCACCGGGAAGCCCGCGATCGCATCGAACATCCGCGCCAGATGCTCGCCCACATAGCGCGGGCTGACCAGCAGGCGGCCGATGTGGCGTTCGTGAAAGTCGAAGCCCGCATCCAGATGGACTTCCCAATCCTCATTCTCCGGATCGGCATGGTCCACCGTCCAGCCGGTCAGTTCGGACCTGCCGGCCAACCGTTCGAAATCGAAAGGTTCGCTCACATGGATGCGGAGCTTCAGATGTTGCGTCACGCCGCCATCCTCACACCAGCGCTTTCGCCTCGTCCGACATGACGCCTTCGACCTGGCTGGGGTCGAGCAGCATGTCGGTATGCGCCGCGCCCGACGGGATCATCGGGAAGCAGTTGGAAAGCTTCGCCACGCGGCAGTCCACGATGACCGGACCGGGCGTGTCGATCATCTGGCGGATGCCCGCCTCCAGTTCCTGCGGCCCCTCGATGCGGATGCCGGTCCAGCCATAGGCCTCCGCCAGCTTCACGAAATCGGGCAGGCTGTCGGAATAGCTGTTGGAATAGCGGCTTTCATAGGTCAGTTCCTGCCATTGGCGGACCATGCCCATATATTCATTGTTGAGGATGAAGATCTTGACCGGCAGGCGATACTGGCTGGCCGTCCCCATTTCCTGGATGTTCATCTGGATCGATGCGTCGCCCGCGACGCAGACCACCAGACTGTCCGGATTGCCGATCTGCGCGCCGATGGCGGCCGGGAAACCGTAGCCCATGGTGCCGAGGCCGCCGGAGGTCAGCCATTTATTGGGCGCGTCGAAGCCGAAATGCTGGGCGGCCCACATCTGGTGCTGGCCGACTTCGGTGGTGATGATGACGTCACTGGCCGATCGCGAGGCCTTGTAGAGCTGGGCGATCGCCTCCTGCGGCATGATCTCTTCGCGGCTTTCCGGATAGGCGAGGCTGTTGCGCGCGCGCCAGCCGTCTATCCGCGCCCACCATTCGCCAAGGTCCGCCGCCTTGTGTCCGCGATCCTTCCAGAGCGCGATCATGTCCGCCAGGGCATTGCCGACGTCCGCGATGATCGGCAGGTCGACCTCGACCGTCTTGTTGATCGAGCTGCGGTCGATGTCGATGTGGATTTTCTTCGCATGCGGGGCGAAGGCGTCCAGACGGCCCGTCACGCGGTCGTCGAAGCGGGCGCCGACGCAGACGATCAGGTCCGCCTTGTTCATCGCCCAATTGGCTTCATAGGTGCCGTGCATGCCCAGCATGCCGACCCACTGGCCGGACGAAGCGGGGAAGGCGCCCAGGCCCATCAGCGTCGAGGTGACGGGCGCGCCGGTCAGCGCCGCGATCTCGCGCAGCAGGGTCGAGGCTTCAGGACCGGAGTTGATGACCCCGCCGCCGGTGTAGAAGATCGGACGCTCCGCAGCCGCTAGCATCTCGACCGCGCTGGCGATGGCGGCCGGGTCCGCCTTGGTCTGCGGGCGGTAGCTGGCATGTTCGAAGCTTTCCGGCTTCTTGTAGGGCGCGGTCGCGATCTGGACATTCTTGGGAATGTCGATGACGACCGGTCCGGGCCGACCGGTGGTGGCGATGTGGAACGCCTCATGGACGACGCTCGCCAGCTTGCCGGGCGACTTCACCAGATAGTTGTGCTTGGTGCAGTGGCGCGTGATGCCGACCGTGTCCGCTTCCTGGAAAGCGTCCGTGCCGATGAGCTGCGTCGGAACCTGCCCGGTGATGACGACCATCGGGATCGAATCCATCAGCGCGTCGGTGATGCCGGTGACGGCATTGGTCGCGCCGGGGCCGGACGTGACGAGCACGACGCCGGGCTTGCCGGTGGAACGGGCATAGCCTTCCGCCATATGGGTCGCGCCCTGTTCGTGGCGAACGAGCACATGGCGGATCTTCGGATGATTGAAGAGTGCGTCATAAATGGGCAGCACCGCACCGCCCGGATAGCCGAACACGACCTCGACCCCCAGGTCGATCAGGCACTCAACCAATATGTCCGCGCCGCTCTTTTCGGCCACGATGGCTCCTTCCATTCGATAATTGCTGCGCCCTCTGCTCCAGAAGCGGAAGGATGGCAAGGCGGCTGCGTCTATTGGACATAAAATGGCAAGTCAATAGTTATTGTTGTAATTTTATTGCCAATTCATCGACAATTTCCACATCAATCTGTCGCGCCTCTCGGGGCCATTCCGGCGGAGGCTGGCGCGAAAACCAGGTATATTGCCGTTTCGCATATTGGCGGGTGGCGATCCGGCCGCGTTCCATCATGGTCTCCCGGTCGATCTCCCCTGCCATCCAGGCGGTGATTTCCGGTACGCCGATGGCGCGCATCACCGGCAGGTCGGGGGAGAGGTCGCGGGCGAGCAGCGCCTCGACTTCCGCTACGGCGCCGCCGTCCACCATCTGCCCGAAGCGCAGGTCGCAGCGCGCGATCAGCCAGTCGCGCGGAGGCAGCAGGATCATGGGCGAAAGGGCGATGTGCGGGCCTATGCCCCCGCTCTTGCGCCGCTGCCATTCGGAGAGGGGCTGGCCGGTCGAGCGGACCACCTCCAGAGCGCGGGCGACGCGGCTGGTGTCGGCGGGGGCGAGGCGGGCGGCGGCGGCGGCGTCTTCCTTCGCCAGCGCGGCATGCGCCTCCGCCACCGGCATGGCGCGGACGGCTGCGCGGACGGCGGGGTCGATGTCGGGGACCGGGGCGATGCCGTCCAGCAGGGTGCGCAGGTAGAGCCCGGTGCCGCCGACCAATATGGGGAGCCGTCCGGCCTCATGCGCCTTGCCGATTTCATCGCGGGCTTCGGCGGCCCAGCGGGCGGCGGTGCAGGCTTCCGCGCCGTCGATATGGCCGAACAGGCGGTGCGGGATACCGGCCATTTCCTCCAAGCTGGGGCGGGCCGAGAGGATCTGGAGGTCGGCATAGACCTGGCTCGCATCGGCGTTGATGACGATGCCGTTCGCCGCGCGGGCCAGGCGAACCGCAAGCGCGCTCTTGCCGCTGGCGGTGGGCCCGGCAATAAGCGCCACGCGCGGGCGGGATTCGCCCTGTGAAGTGTCAGGAGTTTCCATGTTCGTTGCGACCTTAGTGGCAAGTGGCGCCTTGAGTCAGGACAATATTGCCGAGGCTGCCGGCCGGCTCGCCACGGCGGGTTGCACGCCGGTGGATAGCAAGTGGCTGGACGAGGGCAAGGCGGCGGATATTTTCTTTAGGCTTGATCCGATTGCCGCGCGCGCCGCGCTGACCGGCATTGGCGACCGCGTGGATGTGATCGTCCAACCGGTCGGGGGGCGGGAGAAGAAGCTGCTGATCGCCGACATGGACTCCACCATGATCACGGTCGAATGCATCGATGAACTGGCCGACTATGCCGGGATCAAGGCGCAGATCGCGGAAATCACCGAGCGGGCGATGCGGGGCGAACTCGACTTCGCCGGCGCGCTCCATGAGCGGGTGGCCTTGCTCAAGGGGCTGGCGGACGCGGCCATCGACCAGTGCAGGGCCGAGCGGGTGAAGATCATGCCCGGCGCCCGTGCCCTGGTGCGCACGATGAAGGCGAGGGGAGCGAGGACGCTGCTGGTATCGGGCGGCTTCACGCGCTTCACCGGACCGGTGGCGGAGGAGATCGGCTTCGATGCCGCCGTCGCCAATGTGCTGGAGATCGCGGACGGGGCCTTGCTGGGCACGGTGACGGTGCCGATCGTCGATGCGGCGCGCAAGCGGGCGGAACTGGAAGCGGCGATAGAGGGCGGGATCGACCGCGCGCTGACCCTGGCCGTGGGCGATGGGGCGAACGACATTCCGATGATCCAGGGGGCCGGGCTGGGGGTCGCCTATCACGCCAAGCCCAAGACGCGCGAAGCGGCGGCGGCGGAGATCGTGCATGGCGATCTGTCCGTGCTGCTCTATGCACAGGGTATTGCTTCGGCGGAGTGGGTCGGGATTTGATCCCGGCGCGACCTGCTCTTGTTGAAGGGGCCCGGTAAGGCGAGTGGTTCGAACCCGTCCTGCCGCCTGAACCGGGTTCCCGCCTGCGCAGGAGCATGGCGGGCTCGGGACGGCGGAAGCATCGCAGCCCGGCTCGGTTAACCGTTGCTCGGGCACGACTCGTCGTCATTGCGCAGCGGTAATGGAATCGAATCCGACCGCCGGTCGTTACACTCGCGCTGCAACCCGCAGCGTCCACATTCTAACCGGCGCACGGTCCTCGCAGCGCCAAGGGAGAGGGTATGAAAATCAGGCTATTGGCACTTCTCGGCGGCACGGCGCTCGCATTGAGCGCATGCGCGTCGACGAGGGACGAACCCATCGCCCCCGCGCCGCCGGTCGGCCCGGGCGCGATCAGCGGCACTGTCGCGGCAGACCGCAATGGCGACGGCATCGTCGATGGCTATTATTCGCCCGACGGCATGTATCATGAGATTCAGGGACCGCCCTGTCCGCCGCCCCCGCCGCCTCCGCCGCCCTCCCGTCGCGGAGAACGCGGCTGATAAACGCAGTTGTCCGGGCGCGGCGCCTTTGCCGCGCCCCTTTCCTCCGTGCCGCCCTGCTTCCCGCGCTTCTGCTGACGGCCTGGCCCGGACAGGCCATTGCGCAGCCCGGCGCGGTTGTGGACTCCCAGCGCACCAGCGTGGCGGCGGAAATCCGCTCGTCCGTGGGCGGCAAGCTGAGGGATTTCTACGCCCCGCGCGGCTATTGGCCGCTCTGGATCGAAAAGGGCAGGGTCGGGCCGCAAGCCGATGCCCTGATCGCATTGATCGAGGGGGCCGATGCGGATGGGTTGAAACCCAGGGATTATGAACCGCGCGAACTCAAGGCCCTGATGAAGGAGGCCGATGCGAACGGCGATCCCCGGCTGCTGGCGCGGGCGGACATCGCCTTGTCCAAGGCCTTCGCCGCGCTGGTGAGCGACATGCGCAAACCCTCGCGCAAGGTGAAGGTGCGCTATCTCGATCCGGAGGTGGAGCCGAAGGATGAGGAACCGAAGGAAATTCTGCGCGCCGCCGCAGTCGCGCCGTCCTTTGTCGACTATGTGCGTTCGTCCGGCTGGATGAGCCCCTTTTACGTGAAGCTGCGCGACGCCCGGGCGACTTTCGTAAGGCGTTGGGGCGGACTGCCGCAAGTGCCGGTGCCGACCGATGGGAAGCTGCGCCCCGGCATGAAGGCTGGCGCCGTGGCGCTGCGCCGCCGCCTGGGGTTGGAGGGCGGAACCGCCTATGACAAGGCGCTTGTCGCAAGGGTGAAGACGTTTCAGGGCGATCATGGCCTGAAGCCGGACGGTGTCGCGGGCGCTGCGACCATCGCCGCGCTGAACCGGGGCGATGATTATTATGACCGGCTGATCGCGCTCAATCTGGAACGCACGCGGCTGCTGCCCGGTCCGCAGGTGCGGCATGTGGTGGTCGATGCGGCCTCCGCCCGCCTCTGGTATTTCAGCAAGGGCGTGCAGGACGGCACGATGAAGGTGGTCGTCGGCGCGAAGGAAAGCCAGACGCCGATGATGGCGGGCATGGTGCGCTATGCGACGCTCAATCCCTATTGGAACGTGCCGTCCGATCTGGTCGAGCGGAAACTCGCGCCGCGAATGCTGAACGGCGCCTCGCTGACGAAGCTGCGCTATGAAGCGCTTTCCGACTGGAGCGCCAATGCGCAAAAGCTGGAGCCGGCCGCGATCGACTGGCGCGCGGTGGCCGACGGGCGCACCGAATTGCGCGTGCGTCAGCTTCCCGGCGGCGACAATGCCATGGGGAAGGTCAAGTTCATGTTCCCCAACGATCTTGGCATCTACCTGCACGACACGCCATCGCGCGACCTTCTGGCGAAACCGGCGCGGCAGTTCAGCAATGGCTGCGTGCGGCTGGAGGATGCGCAAAGGATGGGCCGCTGGTTCTTCGGCAAGCCGCTGAAGCCCGACAGCGACAAGCCGGAACAGCATGTGCCTCTGCCCCAGCCCGTGCCGGTCTATCTGACCTATCTGACCGCCGTGCCCACCGCGGGCGGGGTGCAGTTCATGCCCGATGTCTATGGGCGCGACGGCATCTAGAGCATCGTGCGGAAAGCCTGTCCTGCATCTATCGAAGGGTGGGAACCGGTTTTTGCCTGAAAGGCTGCGGCATCAGAAATCTGGAGCGCGCGACCGGCGTCCGACCTGACGCAGCGCGCTCCAGCCGATTTCGGTCAATGCGCGGCCAGCATCCACAGCGCCATGGCGACCATCATGACATTCTCCGTCAGGGAGACGAAACCGAGCGGCACGTTGCCGCTGCCGCCGACGCAGGCGCATTTGAGTTCGCGCTTTTCGAGATAGACGGCCTTGAAAACCGAAACCGCACCGATCCCGCCGATGAAGAGCGCCACGGGGATCGACAGCCATTCGAGCGCACCCGCCAGCATCAGCACGCCTGCACCGAGTTCAAGGAAGGGATAGACATATCCATAAGGGACAAGACGGCGGGCGAGCAGGTCGTAATTCAGGAACATGGTCGCAAAGCGGTCCACATCCTGCAATTTCAGCATGGCGAGCAGCATCATGGAGATCGCGATGAAGCGTTCCGCCGTCATGATGCCGATGAGCGGCATCTCCGTCAGCCAGTTGGTCGCCAGGGCAAGCAGGGCCGCGACCGCGAAGACGGCAAGGACCGGCCTGTAGCTTTTCGCCTGCGGATCGGCGACCGTCAGGCCGAAAAGGCGGCGAAGATCGTCATGGCCGCCGATCCTTTGCCCGTCGATGAAGATCTGCGGCGTCGTTCCGACATTGTGCGCGGCCTTGAAGGCGTCGGTTTCGGCGCGGCTGGTAAGCCAATGATCCTCGACCTCATAACCCTTGCGCTTCAGCAGCCATCTGGCCTTGAGTCCGAAGGGGCAGATGTGGCCATGCATCACCATGCGGTAAAGGACGGCTTTGCCCGGAATTTGGGTGGAGGCGGCCACTGTTGTCATCGCATCGCTTTCTCTTGAGAGGTTCGCTTCGCACCCCATATGGGGTCCGTACCATGGTCCGGAGTCAAGCATGACGATGACGATTTCCGGTCTGGCGCGCGCGGGCGGCGTCGGCGTCGAGACCATACGCTTCTATCAGCGGCGCGGCCTGCTGGATACGCCCGACCGGCCGGAAGGTGCCGGTCTTGCGGGCGGCGTGCGGCGCTATGGCGAGGAGGATGTACGGCGTCTGAGGTTCATCCGTTCGGCGCAGGCGGCCGGATTCACGCTGGACCAAATCGGGGAGTTGCTGCGGCTGGATGCAGGGCAGGACCGTGCGCGGGCGCGTGAACTGGCGGCGGAGCGGCTAGCGGCGCTGGACCTGAAGATCGCGGAACTGGAGACGGCACGGGACAGCCTGCGGCGACTTGCCAGCGCATGCCATGCCTCGCAGGAAGGCCCTTGCCCGATCATCTCCGCCTTTGAGGAGTAGAGGGACCTCAGAAGCCGGCCATCAGCCCGTCGATCGCGCCCTGCAGGATGTAACTCGCGGCAAGCTTGTCCACCAGTTCACCCCGCCGCGCGCGGCTGGCATCCGCCTCCAGCAGCGTCCGCGTCACCGCCTGCGTCGACCAGCGCTCGTCCCACAGCAGGATCGGCAGGCCGAGGTCGGCGATGTTCCGGGCGAAGGCGCGGCTTGCCTGGCTGCGCGGGGATTCGCTGCCGTCCAGGTTGAGCGGCAGGCCGATCACCACGCCCTTCACCAATTGCTGTTCCATGAACGCCGCCAGCGCGATCTTGTCCTTGGTGAACTTGCCGCGGCTGACGGTATGGGCCGGGCTGGCGATCGACCATCCCGCATCGCATAGCGCAAGGCCGATCGTCTTGGTGCCCACGTCCAGCCCGATCAGGCGGCCGCCATGGGGCAGGGCTTCGCGGAAAACCGCGCGGTCGGCGGTAAGAATGGACATGTCTATTTCTTCAGAAAGGCGGCCAGCCGCTGTTTCGCATCCTCGCGCACATCGGCCCAGAACAGCGCATAGTCATAGACGTGATAATTATTGCCCGGCAAGGTGAAGGGCCCCATGTCCACCGGCTCGCCGATCATCAGCACGCCGCTGGTGTCGCAGCGGGCGGGGACGATGCCGGGAACCAGCCGGGTCGGCTTGCCGGCATCCCGCGCATCCAGCGTGCCGCGATTGGCGCTGGCGGGCGCGGCCCCGTTGAAGGCGCCGGTGATGGGATTGGTGCAGAGCATGTGCGTGCCCTTGTGCGGCCTGCCGGTGAAGCTCGGCTTGCGTTCGAAATTTTCGATCACCGCCGACGGATCGGCCGGTTCGGCATAGCTTTGCCAGCTCACGATGCAATGCGACTGCTGCCGCCGCGCGCAGGCGGGAAGTCCAAGCGCGGGCAGGTCGGCCTCTACCGAAATCGGCCAGCCCACGGCATAGACGGCGGCGATGCGGTCGGCGACCGGCTTGCCGGCGACCTGCTCCCGCAACAGTTTGAGCAGATGGAGCGACCCCTGGCTATGGGCCGCGAGGATCAGCGGACCTTCGGGATTGGCTTTCAGGAATGCGGCAAAGGCTTGCGCAACATCGCGATAGGCTGCGGCGAGGGATTGCTCGCCAGCCGGCTTGTCGGTCAGGAACGCCCCGTAATTGGCCTGGCGGTAACGGGGCGCCCAGACGGAACCCGCCGCGTTGAAGGCGCTCGCCTGATTCTGCACGAAGCGCCGCGCGGTGGCGAGGGATTCCTGGTCATCCAGCCGCATGTTCCAATGCGCGTCGCCCAGCGTGGTGATGTAGGAGGTCGGGTGAATGAAGAAGACCGTCGCCTTTTCCGCCGACGGGGCGTCCTTCACGCCTTCGGGAGTCCAGAGGGCGGGGTTGTCCTTCACGATATCGGGCCGGGCGATCCACATCTTCGGATCGTCATAGGCGTTGGCGGGGAGCGGTTCGATTTGCGCGAAGGCTTCCCGAGGGACCATGACCGCGCGGATCATCTGCATCCCCCAGATGCGATAGGCCAGCAATGCCGCGATCACCAGCACGATCAGGCCGGTTACGACATAGAGGAACTTGCGGGCCAAGGATTGCTCTCCCTAGTGATGGACTGTTTCTGTCTGGCGTAAGCCGCGAGCGTGCGCAAGGTCTCGGAGGATCGGGACTTGAAGCGGGCGTGGCCGGGTGGTAGCGGCGGGGCCATGTCGATAGACCTTCAGACCGTGAAAAAGATCGCCAGCCTTTCGCGCATTTCGGTGACCGACGCCGAAGCGGAGGCGATGGTGCCCGAACTCAACAACATCCTGGGCTGGGTGGAGCAATTGGGCGAGGTGGACGTGACCGGCGTGGAGCCGATGACCGCTGTCATCCCCAATCATCTGCGCCTGCGCGACGATGTCGTCACCGACGGCAATGTTCGCGACAAGGTGCTGGCCAATGCCCCGCAGGCCGAACATGGCTTCTTCGCGGTTCCCAAAGTTATCGAATGAGTGGGAATCTTTCACCCGTTCGGGCTGAGCTTGTCGAAGCCCAGTCCTTTCTTGAAGAGAAGTGCGGCCCTTCGACAGGCTCAGGGCGAACGGAAATTTGGGTATGACCAACCTTACTGATCTTACAGTAGCCGAAATCCGCGACGGTTTCCGCGCGGGCGACTTTTCGGCGCGCGAAGTGGCGGCGGCGTTCAATGCCAATGTCGCCGCTGCCAAGGCGCTGAACGCCTTCATCGTGGAAACGCCGGAAAAGGCGCTGGAAGCCGCCGACGCCGCCGACAGGGCGAGGGCTGCGGGCGAGGCGTTGAAGCCGCTTTCGGGCGTGCCGATCGGCATGAAGGACCTGTTCTGCACCGAAGGCGTGCAGACGACCGCCGCGAGCCACATGCTGGAAGGCTTCAAGCCCACCTATGAATCCACGGTTTCGAAGAAGCTGTGGGACGCGGGCGCGGGCATGCTGGGCAAGCTCAACCTCGACCAGTTCGCCATGGGGTCTTCGAACGAGACCAGCTATTACGGCAATGTGATCTCGCCCTGGCGGCGGGGCGGCGGCGACAATGCCGCATTGGCGCCCGGCGGTTCCTCGGGCGGTTCTTCGGCGGCGATTTCGGCGCGGCTCTGCCCGGCGGCGACCGGCACCGATACGGGCGGCTCGATCCGCCAGCCTGCCGCCTTCACCGGCATTTCGGGGATCAAGCCGACCTATGGCCGCTGCTCCCGCTGGGGCATCGTGGCCTTCGCTTCTTCGCTGGATCAGGCCGGGCCGATGGCGCGGACGGTGCGCGACAATGCGATCCTGCTGGAAAGCATGGCGGGCTTCGATCCCAAGGATTCGACGTCGCTCGATCTGGCCGTGCCGCAGTGGGAAGCCAGCCTGTCGAGCGACCTCCGGGGCAAGAAGGTCGGCATTCCCAGGGAGTATCGCCCCGATGGCCTGAACGCCGAGATTGCGGCGCTGTGGGACCGCGGCATCGAATGGCTGAAGGATGCGGGCGCCGAGGTTGTCGAAGTGTCGCTGCCGCATACGAAGTACGCGCTGCCGACCTATTATATCATCGCGCCAGCGGAGGCGTCGTCGAACCTCGCCCGCTATGACGGCGTGCGTTACGGCCAGCGCGACCTGCCCGATGGGGCGGGCCTGCAGGACATGTATGCCGCGACCCGCGCCGCCGGTTTCGGGCCGGAGGTCAAGCGCCGCATCATGATCGGCACCTATGTGCTGTCGGCGGGCTTCTACGACGCCTATTACACGCAGGCGCAGAAAGTCCGGGCGCTGATCGCCCGCGATTTCGAGCAGGCGTTCGAAAAGTGCGACCTGCTGCTGACGCCGACCGCGCCGAGCGCCTCCTTCGCGCTGGGCGAGAAGCAGGCCGATCCGCTCGCCATGTATCTGAACGACGTCTTCACCGTGCCGGCTTCGCTGGCGGGACTGCCGGCGATGGCGGTGCCGGGCGGGCTGGACGCGCAAGGTCTGCCGCTGGGGCTTCAGATCATCGGCAAGGCGCTGGACGAGCAGACCGTGCTGAACGCGGGCCTTGCGATCGAGGAACGTGCGGGCTTTGCGGCGCGGCCGGAGAAATGGTGGTAAAGCAAACACCGTTCGCCCTGTTGAAAGGAGCCGCTTGTCTCCTTGCAATGTCGAAGGGCCTCACTTCTCTTCAAGAAAGGACTGGGCTTCGACAGGCTCAGCCCGAACGGAAAAAGAAACATGAGTGAATATCGCATCCAGGGTGCAACCGGCGAGTGGGAGGTCGTGATCGGCCTGGAAGTCCATGCGCAGGTGACGAGCCAGGCGAAGCTCTTTTCCGGCGCGGCCACCGCTTTCGGCGCGGAGCCGAACACCCAGGTGAGCCTGGTCGACGCGGCCATGCCCGGCATGCTGCCCGTGCCCAACCGCGAGTGCATCCGCCAGGCGGTGCGCACCGGCATGGCGATCAAGGCGCAGATCAACAAATGGTCGCGTTTCGACCGGAAGAACTATTTCTACGCGGACCTGCCGCAGGGCTACCAGATCAGCCAGCTCTACCATCCGCTGGTGGGCGAGGGCGCGATCGAGATCAGCCTGGACGAGAAGAACCCCGATGCGCAGGTCAAGACGATCGGCATCGAGCGCATCCATGTCGAGCAGGACGCAGGCAAGCTGATGCACGACCAGCATCCGACGCGGTCCTATGT
Source organism: Sphingobium sp. SA916 (assembly GCF_002894065.1). NCBI lineage: Bacteria > Pseudomonadati > Pseudomonadota > Alphaproteobacteria > Sphingomonadales > Sphingobiaceae > Sphingobium > Sphingobium sp. SA916. The sequence continues at coordinate 53,944 of NZ_LXYF01000063.1, read as the reverse complement.
CGACCTGAACCGTTCGGGCGTGGCGCTGATGGAAATCGTGTCGAAGCCGGACATGCGCTCGCCTGCGGAGGCTGGCGCCTATCTGTCGAAGCTGCGGACGATCCTGCGCTATGTGGGGTCCTGCGACGGCAATATGGATCAGGGCTCGATGCGCGCGGACGTCAACGTCTCGGTCCGCAAGCCGGGCGAACCCTTCGGCACCCGCACCGAAACGAAGAATGTCAATTCCGTCCGCTTCGTCATGGCCGTGGTGGAACATGAGGCCAGCCGTCAGGTGGACGTGCTGGAGGCCGGCGGCAAGGTGGTGCAGGAAACCCGGCTCTACGACCCGGACAAGAATGAAACGCGCTCCATGCGGTCGAAGGAAGACGCGCATGACTATCGCTATTTCCCTGATCCCGACCTGCTGCCGCTGGAACTGGACGACGCCTTCCTGGAGGAATGCCGCCAGTCGCTGCCTGAATTGCCTGACGCCAAGCGCCAGCGCTATGAGCAGGCGCTGGGCCTTTCCGCCTATAATGCCGCGACGCTGACCGCCGACGCCGACACGGCGCGCTGGTTCGAGGCGCTCCTGGCCGAAGGCGCGCGCATCCAGAAGAAGAGCGAGGGCGAGGTCGCCAAGGCGTCCGCCAACTGGCTGCTGTCGGAGCTTTACGGCGCGCTCAACCGCCTGGGCAAGACGCTGGAGGAAAGCCCCGTCAGCCCGGAAGAGGGCGCGGAACTGCTGGCCCTCATTGCCGATGGCACGATCAGCGGCACCATCGCCAAGCAGGTGTTCGAGATCATGCTCGAAACCGGCGACAGCGCGCCCAGGATCGTTGAGGAAAAGGGGCTGAAGCAGACCAGCGACACCGGCGCCATCGAGGCCGCGGTCGCCAAGGTGCTGGCCGACAATGCGGACAAGGTCGAACAGTATAAAGCGGGCAAGGACGCGCTGTTCGGCTTCTTCGTCGGTCAGACGATGAAGGCCATGCAGGGCAAGGCCAATCCGCAGGTGGTGAATGAGTTGATCAGGAAGGCGCTGGCCTGATTGGTCCATTATGAACGATGTCTGTTCCGGCAGGCGTCGTTCGATCTGTACCTAAGATGTTCTCTTTGCTAAGCCCTTGAGCAACAGCCGCCATGAGTCGGGGGACTTGGCTGTGTGCAGGGGGAACATTCATGCGATTTGCGTTCGGCCACGCCATTTTGTGCCTTTTGCTCGGCTGCCTGTCGCCGGCCGTCATGGCGCAGGAAAAGTCCGCCGTGCGGCAGGGCTTCCTGCTCGATCCGAATTCGACCAAAATCCTGTTGTTCAGGCCCAGGGTGACCGTTGGGAGCCAGTCGACCGCGGGCATGTTCGAACCCAATGCCGACTGGACGCAGCAGGCGCGGGACAATCTGGATCTGGCCCTGGCGGAAGCGCAGCAGCGTCTGGGCAATGAGATTGTCGGTTCGGCCGATCCTGTGGGACAGCAGGCCGAAAGCCTCGCCGAATATCAGTCGCTCTTCGGCATCGTCGCGCAATCGGTGATCGAATTTCAGTTCTTCCCCGGCAATCGATTGCCAACGAAGAAGCGCGAAGGCGCGGCGTTCGACTGGACGCTGGGGCCCGGCGTATCCGCGCTCGCCGCCCGCTCGGGCGCGCGCTATGGGCTGTTCATCTTTACGGAGGACCAGTTCGGATCGACCGGACGGAAGATTTTCCAGCTGTTCGCGGCCATGGGCGGCGTCGGCATCACCTCCGGCCAGCATAAGGGCTTTGCAGGTCTGGTGGACCTTGCCAGCGGGGACCTGCTCTGGCTCAATGCGGACCTGCAGATGGGCGGCGATGTCCGGACCATGGAGGGTGCCCGCCGCCGTGTAACGCAGTTGCTGGAGGATTTCCCCGGCAGCACCCCCAGCCTTGCCGCTGCCGCCCAATGACGGGCGCGTTGCTGCGGGCAATGGCGCTGCTGGCCTTGACTCTGCCGGTGGCGGCGGTGGCGGCCCCCGGGCCCTCCGATCTCCCGCCCTACAGCCAGGCCTATCAGCCGCAAGGGACGGACGAGCGTGGCCTGTGGATGCTGGCCGATGAGGATGAGCGGGAACTGCGCGACTCCAAATTCCTCATCGACGATCCGGCCCTGCAGGCCTATGTGGCTGGCGTCCTGTGCCGGGCTGTGGGTCAGGACCGATGCCGGGGCGTGCGCATCTATCTGGTCCGGGTCGCATCCTTCAACGCCAATATGGCCCCCAACGGCACGATGCAGGTCTGGAGCGGGCTCCTGCTGCGGGTTCGAAGCGAGGCGGAACTAGCGGCGATACTCGGCCACGAGTTCGCTCATTTCGAGCTGCGACACAGCCTTTCAGGCTTCCGGAGGCAACGTTCAGCGACCGACATCGCCGCCTGGGCGGCCTTTCTGGGTCAATATGGCGCGACCGTGCAGCAGGCGGCGGTCGGCTCATTCTTCCAGTTCAGCCGCGATCAGGAAAAACAGGCCGACCTGCTCTCGCTCAAATATGCGATCCAGTCCCCTTATTCGGCGCAGGCGGCGGCGCATGTCTGGCAGCGGCTCATGGATGAGGCGGATGCGACCGCGCTGGGGCGCAAACAGCGCAGCCAACGCTATGATCGTGTCGCCTTCTTCTCCACCCATCCGACCAATCTCGATCGCGCGACCTATCTCGCGGCCCTGTCCGCCGATGTCGCGGCCAAGCCGGAGGGCGCGGAAAGCTATTCGGCGGCGCTTGCCAAATGGCTGCCGGATTTTCTGTCCGACCAGATGAAGCTCAACGATTTCGGCGGTACGGAATATCTGTTGTCGTCGCTGGCGGGGGAGCATTGGACCGCGCCTCTGCTGTTCGCGCGGGCCGAACTGTACCGCCAGCGCGGCAATCCGCGCGATCTGGCGGCGGCGGCCGATTTCTACCGATCGGCGCTCGCGGCCGACCCCGGCCTGGCGGAGGGCTGGCGCGGATTGGGTCTGTGCCTGATGCGTAACCGTCAGCGGACCGAAGGCGCGGATGCGCTCAAGAATTACATCCGGCTGCGTCCCCAGGCGGCCGATATTCCCATGCTCCAGACGATGACCGACGAATAGGATTTTCTCGTGGCGAAACGAATTTCATCTTTTCTGGCCGTGATCTGCGCGGTTCTGGTGGCGCAGCCGCTGATGGCTGGCAATGCCCTGATGCCGGCGGGGACGTCCGTTGCCGTGGCCAAATCGACCCTGACCGTCACGCCGGACCGGGAGTGGAACCGCCTGTCCGCCCGTCCCGGCCGCAATTCGGAGACATGGACGCTGGACGGTGACGATCTGAACGGCGTCAATTTCTACAGTATTGAAACCGGACGGACCTTGTTTCGGGAGGTGAGCAGGAAGACCAGGCCGCTGCCGCGCTTTTCCTCGACCATGTTGCTGACCGATATTCCTGCGCTGCTGGAAAATAGTTATCGCATCGCGCTTGGGACGACGCTCTTCTCGATGACCGCCATCGAGCCCGCGACATTTCTGGGCGAAAAGGGCGTGCGCTTCTCCTACAGTTTCCGAAAGCAGATGGAGGATGTGTCGCGCAGCGGCGAAGCGGTGGGCGCCATCGTCAAGGGCAGGCTGTACCTGGTGACGTTCGATGCGCCGGCCATTCTCTATTTCGATCGGGACGTTCCAGCCTTTCGGCAGATATGGTCCTCGGCCCGCCTCGAAACCCCTCCCGCTCTTGCGCGGCGCTGACGGGGGATAGCGAAAAGGGGCGCTGCCGGGGGAAGGCAGCGCCCCTTCCTTTACAGCCATGACACCGTTGGGAACCGGCTCATGTCATGGCGGATCGGCGGGCCGGGAGGGTCTGTGGGGTGTGGCCCGCCAATTCACTGCTAGGACGTCACAGGATGAAGTTAACCGTCGCGCGGAGGGAGAGGGCGACATGATTTTGTTGTTCCTCCGCCCCGAATTCGCCGCCGACGCGGAAAGTTTCGGTGCCGCCGATCAGCCGGGCGCGGCCGGTCCACCCGCTGGTGCGCTTGTCCGAGATCAGGGTGAAGTCCTCGCCACCGGCGAAATGGGCGGTGGTGTCGCCCAGTGATCCGCCGATGATCTGGCGCCGTCCTCCCTCCAGCTCGAACCGCATCCAGCCATCCTCCCGATTGAGGCTGCCGAAATCGTAACCGACCGTGACATTGCCGCTGGCGGTCAATTCGTCGCTGGTGCGGCCGTCGACGATCAGGTCAAAGGCAGCGCCGCCACCCGTCTCGCCATAGCCGTCTTCCTTCAGGCGGTAATAATCGATGCTGGCCGCGGGACGCAGGGTGAAGCGGTTGAAGCGCATCTCATAGGAGCCGCCCGCCGTTGCGGAGTAAAGCTTGCCCGACCAGTCGCCATCCGCCGTGCGCACGACGTCGCCGGATTCGAAATGGCGGCTGCCCCGGAAATCCACATGGGCCGCCGACAAGCGGGCATAGGTCTGGAGCGGGCCGAAATCGCCCCGCCAGTGCGCCGCCAGTTCGAACTGGTCGGAATCCACCGCATTGTCGGTGCTGCCCGAAGAGTCGCTGCCATGGATATAGGCGAAGGATGCGCCCAGGGCGCCGATCCCCGTCAGATATTCCGCGCCGAAGCTCGCCCCCCAGCCGTTGATGTCGTAGGATGCGGTGTCGCCCACGCTCTTGGAACTGCCGAACGCCACCTGTTGCAGCCAGAAGCCCAGACGCCCGTCAGCCGTGCGGTAGATGCCGCCCGGATCGCCAAGGATGCGGGCGGTCGCGCGCGAACCGGCGGTCACCGCCTCGAACGTGCCGCCGGCATGGTCGGGCAGCATCTGTTGCAGATTGGCCTTCAGCGTGTCGCCGTCGGTGATGGCAAGATAGCTGCCCGCAACGGCGCTATCCTTGTCCAGCGCGTTGAAGATCGCGTCATAGGCCCGCGCCTGCGACCCGGTCAGGCCGAGTTCGGATATGGTCTTGGCCGCGATCGACAGCGTCACTTCCCCCGTCGCGGCGTTGCTGGCGATGGCCCCCTTGAACATATAGGGGATCAGCGTCGTGCTGGAGAGGGCGGGCGTGCCGCTCAACGATCCGGCGCGGACGATGACATAATCGCCTTCCGAACCGGCCACGCTGGTCAGGGTCGCCTTGACCTGCGATCCGCTGGCGAAGCTTGCGGCCCCCGCGACATTGTAGAGCGTGTTGGTGCCGTTGGCCGTGTCGACCGTCACGCCGATGACGGAGGACCCGCCGACTGACAGCGAGGCGAGCGCGACCGTGCCCTTGTTGCCGGCGTTGAGGGTGCCGCCATTCATCACGACGGCGGTATTGCCGGCATTGCTGATCGCGCCGTTGAGCGTGGCGGTGCCGGAAAGGGTCAGCGTCGAGGCGCCGCCGCCGAAATCCACGCCGCCATTGATCTGCGCGCTTTCCGCCAGACCAAGGCTGGAACCGTTCCCGCCCAGCGCCACATTACCCGTCAGGGTGGAGGAGCCGGACAGCGCCAGGCGGTTGCTGCCGTCGCCCAGGTCGACATTGCCCGCGATGCTGCCGGCCGAGACCGTCACGACGTCATTGCCCGATCCCAGCCGCACGTCGCCCGTGATCTTCGGCGCGCTTGCCGTGGCGGAGGCAAGCGACTGGGTCAGGGCGACGCCGCTGCCATTGGCGGTCATATCGATGGCGACGTTCGATCCGCTCTTGCCTCCAGTCGCAGAGATGGTGCCGGTGTTGGACAGGGACGACACCGTGCCGGAAGAATCTAGGATGGCGATGGCCGCGCCATCCTTGCTGCTGAGCGCCGTGGCGGAAATGGCGCCGCTGTTCACGATGGCGCGGCTCGTCGCGCCTGCGTCGATCACCAGCGCGCGGGCCGACGTGCCGGCGACGCTGGAGCCGGTCGCGCTCACCGCCCCGCCGATCTGGAGGGTGTCGGCCGTGGCGCCGCTGCCCAAACGAATGGCCGTCGCATTGCTGTCATAGGATATGGCGCCGACCGATCCCGACACCAGCAGGCCCTTGGTCAGGGTGACATTGCCGCCCAGCCCGCCAATGGCGAGGCCGCTGGCGCTGACGCCGTCATAGACGCCATATCCGGCAATCGATCCCTTGACGATCAGGCCATAGCCCGAACTGTCCGCAGCCACCGGACCGATGGTCGTGGCCGCCGAGGCCGAACCGATCCGCACGGCGGCGGCGGAGCCATAGGTGATGATCGCGGCGGACCCTTCGCTGGCGTCGGTCAGCCCGTCATTGTCGACATCCGGCTTGGTGCTGTCCAGCGTCGGTGGAATGTCGAAGATGACGCCGCCCGTGACATTGCCGGCGATCGTCACGGCCGATCCGCCCTGGAGCAGATCGTCCGCATCCAGCTTGGAAGCGTCGCTCGGACGCGAAGTATAACGATAACCGGTGCTGGTGATCGTGCCCTGGATCTTGACCGCTCCGGTCACGTCCCCTTGCAGCGCAAGGCCGGTGCTGTTGGCGCCCGTGACGGCTGTCGTTCCGCGGATGGTGACATTGCCGGTGACCGCATTGGCCAGCACGCCATAGCCATTGTCGCCCACCACGCTGGTGGAGCCGCTGGTCGACAGATTGCCGGTCAGCGGCGCGTCGATGCGGATGCCGGCGGACTGATTGCCTTCGATGGTGATGGTGCCGCTGCTGTCGATATTGCCCATATGCGCCGCGCCCGGCTGGACCCAGATGCCGTTGCGGTTCGAACCCTTGGCGAAGGGGCCGTCCAGGTCGCCGTCCTTGTCGTCGTCGGTGGGGGTATAGTCCTCGTCCAGCGTGATCGTGCCGCTATGGGTGATGTTGCCGCTGGTGCCCGCCGCCGCGCGAATGCCGGTCGCGCCGTCCGCGCCGGAAATCTTGAGCGTGCCGGCATTGCTGACCTTGTTGTTGCTGTCCTGTGTGATGGCGGTGCCGCCGGTCAGCGTGATCGATCCTGCGGAACTGACCGTGACGTCATCCGCGGCGCCATTGGCGACGGTGGAGGTGCGGACGGCGGTGGTGGTGGAAGAACCGATGGTGGTTTCCGCCGCCGCATCGGCCACCGTCAGGGCGGCCAGAACGGGAGCGATGGCCGTGCAGGCCAGTAGATTGCGCATGATGTCTCCTCTGCGTGCCGCGCCTCTTTCCGATGAGCGCGCATGCGGCGAAGACGGCGCGGGAACGCCTGTCCCGTCAGTTAAAAATAATGCGATGCAGGATCAGAAGGCTAAATCCAGGCCAAGCCGGACAGTGCGCGGACGCAGCGGCGTCACATAATCCCCGCTAAGGTCGAAGGGCGTGCCCAGCGAGAAGCGGTTGCCGCTGCTGTCGAGCAGGTTGGTGAGGGAAAGCGACCATTGCACCGTCCCATGGGTCAGCGCCGCGCTGAGCGCCGTGTCCACATAGTCGCCCTGTTCCCGGCCCAATATCGGCCCCACGCCCAGGCGCGACTTGCCGACATAGCGGGCCGATCCACTGAGTTGGAGCCGCATGTCCCCTCCCACCGGCGCCCGATAGTCGAAGCCGATGCGGCCGCCCCAATTGGCGACATTGGGCAGGCTCAAAGACTGCCCCTCATAGGAGAGCAGGCGCAGGAATTGCGCCGGGCGGCTGAGGCGGCTGTCATTGTAGATGATGCTGCCGTCCAGCGTCAGCCGCGACGCGGGGCGGACGGCGACGCGCCCCTCCACCGTATAGATGCGCCCGTCCCCGATATTGGCGGTGGTGGGAATGCCGATCCGGTCGGTGACGTCGGCCTGAATGTCCCGCCATCTGGTATAGGCGACATTGCCCGTGACCGCGACAGGATCGATGCCCGGAATGCCCCTGCGGAAGCCCAGTTCCACCGTGGAGGCGCGGTCGTTGCGGAACCGCTGGATATGCTGGTCGTCGACAGCCAGCCCGCCGGGACGGAAACCCTGCTGGAACCGGGCATAGACGGTCGTCCCGGGCAAGGCGTCGGTCAGCAGGGAGAAGGAGGGGAGGAAGATCGTCTCGCTCCGGTTCGCCTGCGCCTCCGCGCGTGCGATGGCGGCAAGGGACAGCAGGGCGATGGGGTCCAGCACCTCGCCGGTCAGGCGGCTGTTGGTCAGTCGGCCGCCCACCGTGGCGATCAGGCCGCGCATGGGTTCGAACGACGCTTCGCCGAAGAGCGTCGCCTCGCGGATGCGGTTGTGCACGCCGGTCGAGGTCGCGGCCATGCCCCGCCCGTACATCGGCACGCCGGGAATGACCTGCGGCTGCATCAGGGCCGTTCCATAGGAGGTCAGCGAACGCTGAATATCCGACGTGCTTTCCAGATAGGATGCGCCCAATATCCAGCCCAGGCCATTGTCCAGGTCGCGGACGATGCGGTTTTCGGTCGAGAAGATGTCGACCTTGTTCCTTTGCCGGAACAGGGCGGCGGGCGCGTCCGCCCCGGCCATCTCATAAGGCGTCGCATCAAAGCTTTCCGTCAATATGTTGCGCACGAAGCCGGTGGAGGAGACGAAGCGCAGATCGTCCCATTGCCGCTCCACCCGCAGATTGGCGAGCGCATAGTCGGACGAATAGGGCTGGGCGACGGCGGAGGCGCGCTTGAGGTCGCCTATCGCCTTCGCGGCATATTGCGCATCGTCGCCCTCGATCCGCTGGAACACGCCGGTGAGGTCGACGGTCCAGTTCTCGTCCGGCGCAAAACGGAGCGCGGCGCGGCCGCCATAGGTGCGGATGCGGTTGACGTCATGCCTGTCGCGCAGGACATCGTCGATATAGCCGCCGTCCTGCACGCCATAGCCGACGATGCGCAGCGCGATCTTCTCCGTCACGACCGGCAGGTTGATCGTCGCGGCCAGGTCGCCGCCCGGATCGCCATGCTGCGTCGCGCTGAGCCCGGCGGAGACCTGCCCGCCGGCGCGCACCAGGTTGGGCGCATTGGGGATCATGCGCACGATGCCGCCCAGCGATCCCGCGCCATATAGCGTGCCCTGCGGCCCTTCCAGCACCTCCACGCCCTGCATGTCGTAGAGCCGGAGGTCCGGGTCCGGCGCGGCGTAGTTGAGGCGCATGTCGCCCAGATATTGTCCCGTCGTCGCCTGGGTCGGTCCGGCAACGCCGGAGTCCGCGATGGCGCGGATGAACAGCTTGTTGCGGCCCGTGCCCGCATGGGTGGAGCTGAGGCTCGCCACGCGGAAGATCAGGCTGGCGGTGCCGCCGGCCGCCTCCCCGGCGGTGAAGGCGTCGTCGCCCACCGCATCGACCATCCCGGCATAGCGGGGAAGCGGGGTGTCGCGCTTGGATGCGGTGACGATGATCTCGGCCGGTTCGGGCGCGGCTTGCGGAGCGGGTTGGGCGATGCGGGCGCGGGGCTGCTCGCGCACCACCGCCGGCGTCCGGACGATCCGCCAGGTGGTCGCGTCGATACGCCGGATGCTGGCGCCGCTGCCCTTGACCAGCCGCTTGAGAGCGGCTTCCACCGACAGGCGTCCCTCCACGGCGGGAGTGGCCACGCCCGCCAGCGACTGGTCCGACATGCCGATGCTGGCCCCGGTCTGGCGGCCGAGCGCTATCGCTGCCTCGCCCAGCCGTCCGGGGGCGATGCTGATCTGCTGTCTTTCCGCCGCTTGCCCAGGCGAAGCGGCCATCATGGCGAGGGCGGCGACGAACAGGACGTCAGCGTGGCGGGCCATCCCCCTCCCTCAACAGCCAGCCGTCGCCCTGCCTGACGGCGCTGAGGCCCATCAGCGGCGCTGCCTGGCCAAAGAAGCGCGCCGGGTCGTGGTGCAGGCGGATCGTTCCGGTGAAGCGCATCGTCCCCGCGCCGGGGGTGGCGGTGAGCCGGACGCCCAGTGAGCGGGCGATGTCGGCGCTGATCTGCGTCACCGGGGCGTTCGCATAGGTGAGGCGGCCCTGACGCCAGCTTGCGACGGCGTCGGTGGCGACGTCCATGACGCGTAGGCCGTTCTCATCCTCCATCAGCGCGCGGCCGGCGGGCAGGGCGATGGCTTCCGCCTTCGGATTGTAGATGACCTCGCCCTCCGACACGCCGATGCGGGTCGCATTGCCGGCGCGGACGATGTTGAAGACGGTGCCCGCATCCTCGAACAGCGCGTCGCCCACGGTGACGCGGAAGGGATTGGCGGCGTCATGCCGGACGGTGAAGGCGGCCTCGCCGCTGTCGAGCGCCGCGAAGCGCGCGTCATGCCGGTCGAAGCGCATGGTCGTGCCGCCGTTCAGTTCGACGCGGGTGCCCTCGTCCAGCGCGATGGTGCGGGTTTCGCCGGGCCTGGTCGTGACGGTGTAGATGTCGCTGCGGTTCCACATGCCGACCGATATGGCCGCCACCAGCGCCGCCGCCACCGCGCTGCCGCCGATCAGCGATCGGGACCAGCGCCGGCCGCGCTCGCCCGCATCATTGGCCGGAGCCGCCATGGTCACGGGCTCCGCCGGAACGATCTCTGCCAGATCGGCATCCGCCGCCATCAATGCATCATAGGCGGGCGCATGCACGGGATCGGCCTCCAGCCATGCGGTGAAGGCCTCCCAATCGGCAAATTCGGGATCGCGCGTGCGGATGACCCATCCGAGCGCCTCCTCGTTCATCATGGCTTCAGCCCTGTTCATGTCAGCCCCTCATCTGAGCCAGACGCCGCCGCCTTCCTCATTCCGTATCCATTTTCTGCTTGAGGGCGATCATGGCGCGATAGGCCTTCTGTAGATCCTTCTCCACGGTGGTGAGGCTGACGCCCAGTTCCTCCGCGATCAGCCTTTGCCCGACGCCCTCCAGGCGGAAGCGGCGGAACACCAGCTCGACACGCGGCCCCAGGGATTGCAGCACGGCGCGCGCCTCCTCCAGCCGTTCGTTCAGGATCAGCCGTTCGTCCACGGCGATGTCCTCCGACGGGTCGGCCATCACGCCGCCCGCGCCCTCCGCCCAATCCTGCTCGCGCCGTTCGCGGCGGGTGGCGGAACGATAGCGGTCCAGCATCAGGTTGTTCGCCATGCGGTAGAGATAGGGCAGGGGATCGGCGATCGGCCCCAGATCCTTCTCCTCCAGCTTCATCCACATGTCCTGCAACAGATCCTCGGACTCGTCGCCCGCGCCGCGCGCGCGCAGGAACCGCAGCAGGGCGGGCCGGTTGTTCAGGAAGATGGCGGATAGGCCGGTAGCCATGAAGAGCTTGCGTCCAGTGGGATCAGGCGGTTGCCATAATGGGCCGATGAAGGCGTTGCAACGGGCAAGCGGCCCATGGGATATTGCCATTTACCTCCGGCCATGCCTGATCGGGAGCATTTCCGGATTGACCGTTTGAGGTCGGCGGCTCGGAAAATGCGGCCTCGAAAGACAAGAGCATTTTCCCTCATGGTGAAATTGCTCTAGGGGCAGCGGGCAGGCCGGCAGGAGGATCGATGCAGCTTATCGGGCAGGTGGATGTGGAGGCGGCGCGGGCATCCGGCATGGATGCCGGGAAATTGCAGGCGCAGGCCGCCTTCGTTCATGAACGCTATGTCGTCCCCGGCAAGCTGCCCCATATGCAATGGCTCCTGTCGCGTGACGAACGACCCATTGCCTCGGTCCGCAGCGGTGCCGCACGCGCGACCGGCGAGCCGCTTGGGGATAACGCGCTTTACCGCATCGCCTCCATGACCAAGCCGGTGACCTCGGTCGCCTTCATGATGCTGGTGGAGCAGGGGCTGGTGGCGCTGGACGATCCGGTGACGAAGATATTGCCGGAATTCGCCGATCTCGCCGTCGGGGCCGATGGGGCGGGTCGGATGCGCCGCCCGATGCTGATGATCGACCTGCTGCGGCACACATCCGGCCTCACTTATGGTTTGCAGCGGCAGACGGCCATCGACGCGCGTTACCGTGAACTCGGCCTCGACGAGTTCCAGCAGAAACGCAGTTCCGACGAATTCATCGCCGCGCTGGCTGCGCTGCCGCTGGAGTTCTCGCCGGGTGAGCGGTGGAATTATTCGGTGTCCACCGATGTGCTGGGCGTCGTGGTGGAGCGGCTGAGCGGCCTCGACCTGGAGCGATTTTTCCGCGAACGCATCTTCGATCCGCTGGGCATGCCGGACACATTCTTCGAACTGCCGGAGGATCGCGCCGGGCGGATGACGGACGCCTGGCAATGGGCGCAGGACGGCACGCTGTCGCTCTACGACCGGGGCGAACGCAGCGGGTGGCGCCGGCCGCTCAAGCTGCGTTCGGGGGGCGGGGGCCTCATCTCCTGCACGGCGGATTATCATCGCTTCGCCCGCATGTTGCTGCGCGGCGGCGAACTGGACGGCGTGCGGCTGCTGAAGCCGGAAACGGTCGCGGCGATGCATGCCAATCATCTGCCGGGCGGGGGCGATCTCGCCAGCCTGTCCTCCTCCATGTTCAGCGAGGCGGATTATGCGGGCGTGGGCTTCGGCCTCGGCTTCGCGACCGATCTCAGGACGCAGGAATATTATTGGGGCGGCGTGTTCTCGACATTCTTCTTCATCGATCCGGTGGAGCGGCTGATCGGCATTTTCATGACCCAGCATTTTCCCTCAAGCATCCATCCGGTCCGTCGCGAGTTGAGGCAGGGTGTTCGCCATGCCATCATCGAAAGCCGCGCCGATTAATTGCTGCGCTGCAAAATTTGCTGTTGGCGAGCCTCGGGACGGCGTGCCATCATCGCGCCCGGACTCGAAGGCGAAAAGGGGCACGTTTATGAACCTGAAAGGCCAACCCACCCTCCCGAAGCCCGCTCCCCGGCAGGTCGATCCGGAGGTCCTTGCCCATGAGATCGTAGAGCGGTTGACCTACCGGATCGGCAAGAACGCCACCGCCGCGAAGCCGCACGACTGGCTGCATGCGGTGATCCTCGCCATTCGCGACCGGGTGATCGATGCATGGATCGCCTCGACGGAGAAAACCTATGAGGAGCAGGGACGGCGGGTCTATTATCTGAGCCTGGAGTTCCTGATCGGGCGGTTGATGCGCGACGCGGCGTCCAACATGGAGATGCTGGACGACATGCAGGCGGCATTGAGTTCGCTGGGCGTCGACATCGACATCATCGCCGCGCTGGAGCCGGATGCGGCGCTGGGCAATGGCGGCCTGGGGCGGCTGGCGGCCTGCTTCATGGAAAGCATGGCGACGGTGGACGTGCCCGCCTATGGCTATGGCATACGCTATGTGAACGGCATGTTCCGGCAGGAGATTTCGGACGGCTGGCAGGTGGAATTGCCCGAAACCTGGCTGACCCACGGCAATCCCTGGGAATTCGAACGGCGAGAGGCGAGCTACGAGATCGGCTTTGGCGGCCGGGTCGACCCGTCGGAAAATGAGGACGCCAGCCCGCACCAGATGCGCTGGCGGCCGGCCGAGCGCGTCATCGCCACGCCCTATGACACCCCCATTGCGGGTTGGCGCGGGAAGCGCGTCAATACGCTGCGCCTGTGGGAAGCGCAGCCGATAGACCCGATCCTGCTCGACCGCTTCAATGCCGGCGACCATCTGGGCGCGCTGACGGAAAGCAATCGGGCGGAGGCGCTCACGCGCGTCCTCTACCCCGCCGACAGTTCGCCTGCGGGGCAGGAATTGCGGCTGCGGCAGGAATATTTCTTCTCCTCCGCGTCGCTGCAGGACGTCGTCCGGCGGCATATCCAATATTTCGGCGACATCCGCACCCTGCCGGAAAAGGCGGCGATCCAGCTCAACGACACCCATCCGGCCGTCGCCGTGGCGGAGTTGATGCGGATACTCCTCGACAATCACGGCGTCGATTTCGACGAAGCGTGGGACATCACCCGCCGGACGTTCAGCTACACCAATCACACGCTGCTGCCCGAAGCGCTGGAAAGCTGGCCCGTGCCGCTGTTCGAACGGCTGCTGCCCCGGCATATGCAGATCGTCTATGCGGTGAACAGCCGCCTGCTGGGGGAGGCGCGGCGATCCGGCCAGTTCGACGACCGGGCCATCGGCACCATCTCCCTGATCGACGAGGGGGGAGAGCGGCGGGTGCGCATGGGCAATCTGGCCTTTGCCGGATCGCACAGCGTCAACGGCGTGTCCGCGCTGCACACCGAATTGATGAAGGAAACGGTGTTCGCCGACTTCCACCGGCTCTACCCGGCGCGGATCAACAACAAGACCAATGGCGTCACCTTCCGCCGCTGGCTGATGCAGTGCAATCACGGGCTGTTCGAGTTGATCAGGGAAGCGATCGGGGACCGCTTCATGGACGATCCCGAAGCGCTGCGGGAACTGGATCGTTTCGCCGACGACAGCGCGTTCCAGCAAAAATTCCTGGCCGTCAAACGCGCCAACAAGGTCGCTCTGGCCGATCTGCTGCGCCAGCGGGTCAACGCCCGGATCGACCCTTCGTCCCTGTTCGACATCCAGATCAAGCGCATCCACGAATATAAGCGGCAGTTGCTCAACATCATCGAGGCGGTGTCGCTCTACGACCAGATACGCTCGCATCCGGAAAAGGACTGGGTGCCCCGCGTCAAGCTGTTCGGCGGCAAGGCCGCGCCCAGCTATCACAATGCCAAGCTGATCATCAAGCTGGCGGGCGACGTGGCGCGGGCGGTCAATCACGACCCGGCGGTGCAGGGCCTGTTGAAGGTGCAGTTCGTGCCCAATTACAATGTGTCGCTGGCGGAAATGATGATCCCGGCCGCCGACCTGTCCGAACAGATTTCGACCGCCGGCATGGAAGCGTCGGGCACCGGCAACATGAAGTTCGCGGTCAACGGCGCGCTCACCATCGGCACGCTCGACGGCGCCAATGTGGAGATGCGCGACCATGTGGGGGAGGAGAATATCGTGATCTTCGGCCTCACCGCCGCCCAGGTGAACGAACGGCGCGCCCATGGCTACGACCCGCGCGAGGTGATCGGCCACAGCCGCGAACTGGGCCAGGCGCTGGATGCGATCGCAAGCGGCGTCTTTTCCCCCGACGATCCGGGACGGTACAGGGATCTGGTGCAGGGCATCTACGATCATGACTGGTTCATGGTCGCGGCCGATTTCGACAGCTATTCGGCCGCGCAGCGCAGGGTTGACGGGATATGGCAGGACCAGACGCTGTGGGCGCGCAAGGCGATCCACAATGTCGCGCGCATGGGCTGGTTCTCGTCCGACCGCACGATCAGGGAATATGCGACGGACATCTGGAAGGTGCCGGTTTGACGCGAGGCCGGAACTAGCGTGGGCTTGACCCCGGAACAGATCGCCCGCCTGCTGGAGGGGCGGGAGGACGATCCGTTCGCGACGCTTGGCGTCCATCCGGCGGAAAAGGGCTTCACCGCCTGCGTCTTCCTGCCCGATGCGGTGAGGGTCGATGCCTATAGGCTGGACGGCAAGGCCGCAGGCGCGCTGGACCGGGTCCATCCGGCAGGGCTGTTCTTCGGCAAGGTTGCCCTGCGCAAGCGCCAGCCCCTGCGCTATCGGGCGACCTATGCCGATGGCGGCGAATATACGCTGATCGATCCCTACAGCTTCGGCCCGGTGCTGGGGCCGATGGACGATTATTATTTTGCCGAAGGGTCTCATGCCCGGCTGTTCGACAAGATGGGCGCGCACCTCATCACCCATGAAGGGGTGGGGGGCACGCATTTCGCGGTCTGGGCGCCCAATGCGCAGCGGGTGTCGGTGGTGGGCGACTTCAACCGCTGGGACGGACGCCGGGCGCCGATGCGGCGGCGGCAGGATGCGGGAATATGGGAAATCTTCCTGCCCGAAGTGGGGGTGGGCAGCGCCTATAAATATGAGATTGTCGGGCCTGACGGGACGGTCCTGCCGCTGAAGGCCGATCCCTTCGCCTTCCGCTCCGAACTGCGGCCCGCCACGGCCTCCATCGTGGCGGCGGTGCCCGACCATGACTGGGGCGATGAGCGCCACCGCGACTATTGGCAAAGGGCCGATCCGCGCCGCGAACCCATTTCCGTCTATGAGGTGCACGCCGGTTCATGGCAGCGCGACGATGATGGAAATTTCCTGAGTTGGGATGACCTTGCCCACCGGCTGATCCCCTATGTGGTCGGCATGGGCTTCACCCATATCGAATTCCTGCCGATCAGCGAATTTCCCTATGATCCTAGCTGGGGCTATCAGACCACGGGCCTTTACGCGCCGACCGCGCGCTTTGGCGATCCGGAAGGCTTTGCCCGCTTCGTCGACGGCGCGCACCGGGCGGGAGTGGGCGTGATCCTCGACTGGGTGCCCGCCCATTTCCCGACCGACGCCCACGGGCTGGCCCATTTCGACGGCACCGCCCTTTATGAGCATGCCGATCCGCGCAAGGGCTTCCATCCCGACTGGAACACGGCGATCTACAATTTCGGCCGGCGAGAGGTGGCGCAATATCTGGTCAACAACGCGCTCTTCTGGGCGGAGCGCTACCATGTCGACGGGCTGCGCGTCGACGCCGTCGCCTCTATGCTCTACCTCGATTACAGCCGCAAGGAAGGGGAGTGGATTCCCAACAGCCAGGGCGGGCGGGAGAATGTGGAGGCGGTCGATTTCCTGCGGCAGATGAACAAGGCGCTCTACGGCACCCATGCCGGCGTCATGACCATTGCCGAGGAGTCGACGAGCTGGCCGAAAGTGTCCCACCCCGTCCATGAAGGGGGCCTGGGCTTCGGTTTCAAATGGAATATGGGCTTCATGCACGACACGCTGCGTTATCTGGCGCGCGATCCGGTGCACCGCGCCCATCATCACGACGACATCACCTTCGGCCTGCTCTACGCCTTTACGGAGAATTTCGTGCTGGCGCTCAGCCATGACGAGGTCGTGCATGGCAAGGCGTCCCTGCTGCACAAGATGCCGGGCGACGACTGGCAGAAATTCGCGACCCTGCGCGCCTATTACGCCATGATGTGGGGCTATCCGGGCAAGAAGCTGCTGTTCATGGGGCAGGAATTCGCGCAGCGGGCCGAATGGAGCGAAGCGCGGGCGCTCGACTGGCACCTGCTCGATCACGCGCCGCATCGGGGCGTGCAGTTGCTGGTGAGCGACCTCAACCGCCTCTATCGTTCCCGCCCGGCGCTGCATGCCCGCGATTGCGAGCCGGAGGGTTTCGAATGGGTGCTGGTCGACGCGGCGGCGGATTCGGTCTTCGCCTGGGTCCGTCGCGCGCCCGGGGTATCGCCCATCGTCGTCATCAGCCACTTCACGCCGACCTTGCGCCACGGCTACAGGATGCGCCTGCCCTCCGGCGGCCGCTGGCGCGAGATCATCAACAGCGATGCGGCGGATTATGGCGGCAGCGGCGCGGGAAATATGGGAATTGTCGTCGCGGATGAGGAAGGATGGGCCAATGTCACCATTCCGCCGCTTGGAACGTTGATGCTGGAACTGGACTATTGAAACCGACGGGCGGAAACCGAGCGCTCGCGAGCATGAAGGAGAAGAGGGCGATGCAGCCAAGACACCAGCCGATCGCCCGTGACGCCATGGCCTATGTTCTGGCCGGCGGCAGGGGCAGTCGCCTGGCCGAGTTGACCGACCGGCGCGCCAAGCCCGCGGTGCATTTCGGGGGCAAGGCGCGGATCATCGACTTCGCCCTTTCCAACGCGCTCAACAGCGGCATCAGGCGCATCGGCGTCGCGACGCAGTATAAGGCGCATTCGCTGATCCGGCATCTGCAGCGCGGCTGGAACTTCTTCCGGACGGAGCGTAACGAAAGCTTCGACATCCTGCCCGCCAGCCAGCGCGTGTCGGAAAGCCAATGGTATGAGGGCACGGCCGATGCGGTGTTCCAGAATATCGACATCATCGAAAGCTATGCGCCGGAATATATGGTCATCCTGGCGGGCGACCATGTGTACAAGATGGACTATGAGCTGATGCTCCAGCAGCATGTCGACAGCGGCGCGGACGTCACCGTCGGCTGCATGGAGGTGCCGGTGAAGGAAGCCAGCGGCTTCGGCGTCATGCATGTGGACGAGCAGGACGTGATCACCGCCTTTGTCGAGAAGCCGAAGAACCCGCCGCACATTCCCGGCAGCCCGGGCATGGCGCTGGCGTCCATGGGCATCTATGTCTTCCGCACCGCCCTTTTGATCGAGGAACTGCGGCGCGATGCGGACGATCCGGACAGCAAGCGCGATTTCGGGGGCGACATCATCCCGCACATCGTCAAGCATGGCAAAGCCGTCGCTCACCGCTTCTCCAGCAGTTGCGTCCGCGCAGAGAGCGAACCGGTGCCCTATTGGCGCGACGTCGGCACCATCGACGCCTATTGGCAGGCGAATATCGACCTGACCGACGTGGTGCCCTCGCTCGACCTCTACGACCGGAGCTGGCCGCTCTGGACCTATTCCGAAGTCACCCCGCCGGCGAAATTCGTGCACAATGAGGAGGGACGGCGCGGTTCCGCAACATCCTCCCTGATCGCGGGCGGGTGCATCGTGTCGGGATCGTCGCTCCACCGCAGCCTGTTGTTCACCGGGGTGCGCACGCACAGCTTCTCGTCCGTGACGGAGAGCGTCATCATGCCCGACTGCGTGATCGGGCGCGGTGCGCGGCTGCACAAATGCGTGCTGGATTCAGGCGTGATCATCCCCCCCGGCCTGATCGTCGGAGAACATCCGGAGCATGACGCGCAGCGTTTCCGGCGGACCGAAAGCGGCGTGACGCTGATCACCCAATATATGATCGAACGGCTGGCGGACTGAAACTTGGGCGGGGGAATGGCGATGCGGGTGCTTTCGGTCACGTCCGAAATCTATCCGCTGGTGAAGACCGGGGGGCTGGCCGATGTGGCGGGCGCCTTGCCGGGCGCGCTGGCGGGGCATGGCATTGGGGTCAGGACGCTGGTGCCGGGCTATCCGGCGGTTCTTTCGCGCCTGGGCAAGGCGAAGCTGCTGCGCCGCTATGACGCGCTGTTCGGTGCGCCGGCGGCGGTGCTGGCGGCGAAGCTGGGCGACCTCGACCTGCTGGTGCTGGATGCCCCGGACTTCTTCGCGCGGGAAGGCGGCCCCTATGGCGATGCGGGCGGCGGCGAATGGCCCGACAACTGGAAACGCTTCGCCGCCCTGTCGCGTGCCGGCGCGGACATGGCGGCCGAAGGGGTGAAGGGCTGGCGGCCCGACCTGGTCCATGCGCATGACTGGCAGGCGGCGATGACCGCCGCCTATATGCGCTTCGGGCCGGCTCACGCCGTGCCCAGGGTGGTGACGATCCACAACCTTGCCTTCCAGGGACGTTTCGGCGCGGATGTCTTTCCCCAGCTCGGCCTGCCGCCCGAAGCCTGGGGCGTGGACGGGGTCGAATATTATGGCGGCACGGGCTATCTGAAGGCAGGGCTTGTCTCGGCCGATGCCATCACCACCGTCAGCCCCACCTATGCCGACGAAATCCGCTCCCCGATGCATGGCATGGGGCTGGACGGCCTGATCAACGGCCGGTCCGACAGGCTGCACGGCATATTGAACGGCGTCGATACCGCCATATGGGACCCCGCCGCCGATCCCCTGATCGCCAAACCCTTCAGCGCGCGGGCGCTGGGCGGGCGCGGCGCCAGCCGCCGCGTCCTCGAAACGCAGTTCGGCCTCGACCGCGACGACGCGCCGATCTTCATCATCGTCAGCCGCCTCACCTGGCAGAAGGGCATGGACATGGTGATGGACGCCATCGACCATCTGGTGGGGCTGGGCGGCAAGCTTGCCCTTCTGGGGTCGGGCGACCATCCGCTGGAGGGCGCGTTCCTGGCGGCGGCGGACCGGCATCGCGGGCGGGTGGGCGCTCGGATCGGCTATGACGAGCCGCTGTCGCACCTGATGCAGGCGGGCGCCGACGCCATATTGATCCCTTCCCGCTTCGAACCTTGCGGCCTGACCCAGCTTTACGGCCTTCGCTATGGCTGCGTGCCGGTGGTGGCGCGGGTCGGTGGGCTGGCGGACACGGTGATCGACGCCAATGAAGCCGCCGTCGGCGCGGGCGTGGCGACCGGCATCGTCTTCCCGCCGTCCGATCCGCTGGCGCTGCATGGAGCGATTGCGCGCACCATCCGGCTTCATGCGCATCGGCCGACATGGCAGGCGATGCAGCGCGCCGGCATGCGCGCCGATTTCTCCTGGACCCACAGCGCGGCGCGCTATGCGGAACTGTTCCGCGCACTGGTCCGGACCACCGCATGAGCCCGCGGCCGCTGGGTCCGGCCATGCACGGCAGCGGAACCCGTTTCCGGGTCCATGCGCCAGATGCGGACCAGCTCTGGCTGAGCCTGTTCGATGCCCAGGATCGCGAAACGCGCCTGCCCATGGCAAGGGAGGGCGAGGACATCTGGTCCGTCGATGCGCCCGGCGTGGGGGAGGGCGCCCGCTATGGCCTGCGCGCCGACGGTCCCTTTGATCCGGATGCGGGGCTGTGGTTCGATCCGGACAAGCTGCTGCTCGATCCCTATGCGCCTGCCATCGACCGGCCGTTCGCCTATGATCCGATGCTGGCCGCACCGCGCGGCAAAGGCAGCGACACGGCAGGCTTGATGCCCAAGGGGGTGGTGTCCGCGCCGTTTCCCTTGGTGCCCCCGGAACCGCCGATCTTCCAGTCCGGCGGGCTGATCTATGAGGTTCAGGTCCGCGGCTTCACCATGCTGCATCCCGACATTCCGGAGGCGCAGCGCGGCACCATCGCGGCCCTTGGGCACCCCGCCGTGATCGAGCATCTGCGTCGCCTGCACGTCTCCGCCATTGAACTGATGCCGATCAACGCCTGGATCGACGAACGGCATCTGGCGCCGCTGGGACTGCGCAATGCCTGGGGTTATAATCCGGTCAGCTATTTCGCGCTCGATCCCCGGCTGGCGCCGGGCGGCATGGCGGAACTGCGTGGCGCGGTGGATGCGCTGCATGCGGCCGGGATCGGCGTGATTCTCGACATGGTCTATAATCATGACGGGGAAAGCGACCGCGAGGGCCCGACCCTGTCGCTCCGCGGCCTGGATGCGCGCAGCTATTTCCGGCATGAACCCGATGGCCGCCTGATCAACGATACGGGCACGGGCAACAGCATCGACTGCAACCATCCCGTCGCGCAGCGGCTGATCCTGGCGTCGCTGCGCCATTTCGTCGGCGTAGCGGGAGTCGACGGCTTCCGCTTCGATCTCGCTCCCGCGCTGGGGCGCCTGCCGACGGGTTTCGACAGCGAGGCGCCATTGCTGAGGGCCATGCGCGACGATCCGCTGCTGTCCGACCGCATCCTGATCGCGGAACCGTGGGACATCGGCCCCGGTGGTTATCAGCTCGGCCGTTTCGGGCCCCGCTGGCTGGAATGGAACGACCGCTATCGCGACGATATGCGCCGCTTCTGGCGCGGGGATCGCGGCATGACCGGCGCGCTCGCGACCCGCATCGCGGGATCGTCCGACATTTTCCATGCCGATCCGGCAACGCGCACCGTCAATTTCCTGGCCGCCCATGACGGCTTCACGCTGGCGGATGTGACCGCCTATGACCATCGCCACAACGAAGCCAATGGCGAGCAGAACCGCGACGGCCATGGGGAAAATTTCAGCTGGAACAACGGCATCGAGGGCGCGACCGCCGATCAGGCCATTCGGGCAGCGCGGCGGCGCGACATCAAGGCGCTGCTCGGCACGCTATTCTGTTCGCGCGGCGCGATCATGCTCACCGCAGGCGACGAGTTCGGCCGGACGCAGCAGGGCAACAACAACGCCTATGCGCAGGATAATGCAATTGGCTGGGTCGACTGGCAGGGCCGCGACCGGGACATAGAGGCGCATGCGTTCGCGCTTGCCGACATGCGGGCGTCGACGCCGGACTTCAGCGACGCGGGCTGGCTCTCGGAAACGGATGTCGAGTGGCTCGACGAGCGGGGACAGCCGATGACCGTCGCGCAATGGGAAGATCCGGATCGCCGCTGCCTGGCCATGCGCTTCCGGCGATCGGGCTTCACCGTCTTCATCAATGGCGACGACCGGCCGCATGACTTCGGCGCGGTGCACATTCCCGCCCGAACGGTCCTACCCATCCCGGCTGAATAGGAAGGCGGTCGATTTGGCGAGGCCGTTGGAGATCGTCGCCAACGCCCGCGAGGCCCCCGGCACCTGCCGCTCGCCCGCACGGTCCGTGACCTGCGCGACCGCCTCGGCAAGCTGGGTCATGCCGTGCAGCCGCCCTTCGCCCAGCGCTCCGCCGCCCGTATTGATCGGCAGGCGTCCGTCCGGATCGCCATGCCCCTCGCGCAGGAAGGCCAGTCCTTCGCCGTCGCGACAGAAACCCATGCCCTCCAGCCAGGTCAGCACCAGCACGCTGAAACCGTCATAAAGCTGCGCATTGTCCACATCCGCCGGGGACAGCCCGGTCGCCTCCCACAGCCGGCGCGCCACATCCTTCGCGCCGTCCCACATATCCTCAAGGTTCATCGGCGTGCCTCCCGCGCCCTGATGGGCGGAGGCCGCGAAGCCGGTGAGCAAGGCAGGCGGCCGGCGCAAATGCCGCGCCCGTTGGGTGGAGGTCAGGATCATCGCGCAGCAGCCATCGACCGGAATGTCGCAATCGAGGATGGATATGGGATCGGCGATCATCCGGGCGGCGAGATAATCCTCCACCGTGATCGTCTTGCCTCGCCAATAGGCATTGGGGTTGCGTTGCGCATTGGCGCGGTTCCGGGCGATATAAGGCGCGAAATCCGCCCGGTCATAACCATGAAGCGCAAAATAGCGGCGCAGCGCCACGGCGGCCCAGGCCGGCGGCATGCTGAAGCCATAGGGCGCCAGATACTGGTCGCCTCCCACCGCATGGGCCGATTCGAAATTCACATATCGCCCGTCGGGCACATGCAGCGCGCGATAGACCAGCACATGGTCGCAAAGCCCGCCTGATATGGCGAGCGCGCCGTCGATGACGCTCTGCGTCACCATGCCGTTGGTGGAGCCGATCCACCGGATGGCCGGAGCGACCCCCAGCAATCCCGCCAGATACCAGGGCGTCACGACGTCGATCCCTTCGTCCACGCCCTTGCGCCCGCCATAGCGCGGCATGGCGGGGGATGTGGCGATGCCGTCCAGATCGCCGCGCCGCAATCCGGCATCGGCCAGCGCGGCGTCGCACGCTTCCAGCGTCAGCGCGGCCAGGCTTCGGTCCGACCGGCGTTCCAGCCTGCTATAGCCCAGCCCGGCGACGGCCACCTTGTCCCGATGGTCCCACATGGTCAGCGCGCCGGGCCGAACTGCACCAGCGTGCAGTCCTCGGTCACATCCTCGAACCGCGCTTCGAGGGGGAGGCCGATGCGCAGCGCATCGGCGGCGATATCCACAAGGTTGCCGCTCATCAACAGGCGCGCCTGCTCCTCCAGTTCGACCACCGCCAGGATGACGGGCAGCCGGTCGCGAAAGCCGGGCGAGGGCGGGTCGTGCAGCACGGTCCAGCTATGCAGCGTCGCGCGTCCCGATAGCGGCGTGAAGCCCAAACCGGCGCCGCCGCAGTTCCGGCAGGCGACCTCCGGCGGATAGGCCATCCGGCCGCAGGCGTCGCATTTCTGCATATGCAGCTCGTGCCGCCGCGCCGCAGCCCAGAAGGGTTCCGAAAGCGGATCGGGAAGGGGAAGCGGCCGTTGCGGGCAGGCGGTTTGCGACATCGGTTTCATGAGCCCCCGAAATGCGGCGGCCGTTTCTCCCGCGCAGCCGCCAAGCCTTCCCGATGGTCCTGCGTCGTCGCCATCAGCGGCTGCATGGCGAATTCCAGTTCCAGATACTGATCCAGCGACAGGCCCGGCGCGGCCTCGAACTGCCGCTTCGCCATGCCGATCGCCAGCGTGGGGCCCTCGGCCAGGGATGCCGCCAGTTCCAGCGCACGCGCCATCAGCGCTTCGCTTTCCACCAGTTCCAGCACCAGCCCCAGCCGCAAAGCCTCCTGCGCGTCGACCATGCGGGCGGAATAGACGATTTCCTTGGCGCGCATCGGTCCGACCAACCGGCTGAGCTGCCATACGGCGCCTGCGTCCGGCACATATCCGATCCGCGCAAAGCTCTGGCAGAAGCGCGCTTGCGGCGTGGCGATGACGATGTCGCAGGCCAGCGCCAGGCTCCAGCCGGCGCCTACGCAGGCGCCGTCCACCGCCGCGATCACCGGCTTGCGGATGCCGGCGACCGCCTTCACCATCCGGTGCAGCCAGCGCATCCGGCGCAGGAAGGCGGCCGTACCCTGATGGCCCATGTCGCCGGTATCCGCGCCGGAGCAATATTGCCCGTTCGCGCCCGTCAGGATGACGGCGCGGACATCCTCATCCTCCGCCAGATCGTCGAAGGCGTGCCAGATTTCCTCCCGCATGGCCATGGTGAAGGCGTTCGCCCGTCCGGGCTGATCGAGCGTCACGATGCCGACGCGGCCCTGGCTTGCGATCCGGACGGTCATGACGGGGCGCTGCGGCGCACGTCCTTCTCCTAAATATGATCTTTGGTGCAATATTAAATGGGGAAATTCCGTCCTGTCAATCGCTGAGTCGCGTTGACAACGGCACAATATTGCACGATGGTGCAATAAAAGGCGGCATTTGGGCGCCCGGACGGAGGATGGGAGATCGATGAGGAAGGCAGGTTTTACGGTCATGGCGGCGGGCGCCGCGCTGCTCGCGCTCTCCACGGGGGTGGTTTCCCGCTCGGCGGAGAGCGCGTCTCCGGCCGGGGCCAACTGGTCCAGCTTCGGCGGCGACGACAAGGAACAGCATTACAGCCCGCTCGCGCAGATCCGGGAGCAGAATGTCGGAAAGCTCGGCCTTGCTTGGTCCTATGATGTCGACAGTTTCGACAGCTATACCCAGCCTCTGGCGGTCAACGGCGTCATCTATTTCGCGGTAGGACTCAGCGTCGTTCATGCGGTCGATGCGCGAACCGGCAAGCTGCTATGGCAATATGATCCCGACGTCGCCAGTCAGCCGGAAGCCAAATGGCGGATGCGCGCGGGATGGGGCACGCGGGGCATCGCCTATAAGGACGGCACGATCTTCACCGCCACCCGCGAAGGCCGCCTGATCGCGATAGACGCCGGGACGGGCAAGCCGCGCTGGTCGGTCAAGACGCTGGACGAGGCGGAGGGCGGCTATATCACCGGCCCGCCATGGGTCGCCGGCGACAAGGTGGTGATCGGCTTCGGGGGCGCGGACTACAGTCCGACGCGTGGCTATGTCACCGCCTATGACATCAAGACCGGCAAGAAAGCCTGGCGCTGGTATGTCGTGCCCGGCGATCCGGCCAAGGGTTTCGAGAACAAGGCGATGGAGGCAGCCGCCAAGACCTGGAGTGGCGAATGGTGGAAATGGGGCGGGGGCGGCTCCGTCTGGCACGCCATGGCCTATGACGCGAAATATGACCGCATCTATATCGGCACCGGCAACGGCTTTCCGTGGAACATCAAGATCCGCAGCCCCGGCGGCGGCGACAATCTCTACCTCTCCTCCATCGTCGCGCTGGACGTGAAGACCGGCGAATATGTCTGGCACTATCAGGTCAATCCTGAAAACAGCCATGATTGGAACGACGCCATGGACATCGAACTGGCCGATGTCATGATCGGCGGCCGGATGCGGTCCGTGCTGCTGCACGCGCCGAAGAACGGCTTCTTCTATGCCATCGACCGCGAAACCGGCAAGTTCATCCAGGCGGGCGAGTTCGCCAGGCAGAATTGGGCCAAGCGCATCGATCCCGTGACGGGGCGGCCGGAGATCAACCCGGAGGCGCAATATCCCGACGGCAAGCCGTTCATGATGTATCCCTTCCCCAATGGCGCGCACGGCATACAGGCCATGTCGTTCAGCCCGAAGACCGGCTACAGCTATATCCCGGTGATGGAGGGCGGCCGGGTCTTCGTCGATCCGGCCAATGTGAAGGGCTGGACGTACAAGCCCGGCATGATGGTGAATACCGGCCTGGGCGCTCCGCCCGCCAACCTCGTCCCGCCCGCCGCGACGAGCAAGCTGGTCGCCTATGACGTCGCCAACAACAGGATCGCCTGGTCCGTGCCCCAGCCGGGCGTGTTCAACGGCGGCACGCTGGCGACGGCGGGCAATCTGGTGTTCCAGGGCACCAATGACGGCATGTTCAACGCCTTTTCCGCGACGACGGGGCGCAAGCTCTGGTCCTGGCCGGCGCAGAACGGCATACTTTCCGCACCGATCAGCTATTCGGTCGGCGGCCGGCAATATGTCAGCGTCATCACCGGCTTCCGCAGCAGCTTCGCCAATTCGCCCAATTGGGATTATCGCCAGCAGCAGCGGCGATTGCTGACCTTCACCATCGGCGGGGCCCGGAAGCTGCCCAGGGTCGATCCCGTGGACGAACCGATCCAGGACGATCCGGCCTTCGTGGTGGACGCCGACAAGGCGAAAGTGGGGGCGGGCATCTACAACAGCAGCTGCATCATCTGCCATGGTTCGGGCATGGTCGCGGGCGGCGCGGCGCCGGACCTGCGCAAGTCGGGCGTGCCGCTGGACGCTGAAACCTTCAGGTCGGTGGTGCATGACGGCGCCCTGATGTCGCGGGGCATGGGGTCCTTCGCGCAGTTGAGCGACGCGGAACTGGAGGGGCTACGGCACTATATCCGTCAGCGCGCGCGCGAAACCGCGCCCAAGGGCAAGTGACGCGGATGCAGATCCCACCCGCTTTACGGGCGCATGGCAGCCCCGCTTCGCCTTCGGGCGGGGCGGGGTTCATGCGTCATGAAGACGATGAATTTGCACCATCATCCAATCCCGCTATGATCCCGGCACTTGGGATGAGTGTCGGGCAATGAAGGCGAGCGATCTTGGCGAGTAAAGCGAACGAAGAATTGAAGGAAGGCGGAGAGCGGCCGCAGACCTATTCCAGTCCGGCGATTATCGAGCGCCGCCGCCGGATTTTGGAGGAAACCCGGAAGGTTATCGCTGAACAGGGCATTGCCGCGCTCAGCATGAATGAGATCGGCCAGCGCGCCGGCGTTGCCAAGCGAACCCTCTACAACGCCTTCCAGACTCGCGAACGGATGATCGCGTCGGCGATTCAGGAATATTTCGACGAATATGTGAGCCGCATCGCCTATTCCAGCGAACCCGGCACGATGCAGCACAATCTGGAGCGCATGATCTCCGTCGTGCAGCGGAACCGGAAGATCCGCAATTATATCAAGGCGATCATGGCGCTCTATTTCAGTTCCGATGTCGACCATGACATCTGGGCGGCGATGCATTCGCCCGCGGTCCACCATAACCGCCAGTGGATCGAGGTGCTGGAGGCGAAGAAGCAGCTCCAGCCCTGGGTGGAGGTCGACAAGCTGGTCGAGGATCTGGTGCGATTCGAATATGCGACGATCAACGACTGGGCGCAGGGGCGGATTCCCGACGACCAGATCATCGTGCGGCTGGTCGGAAGCTATCTGACATCCTTGCTGGGCGCGCTGAAGAGCGCGGCCCGCAAGGATGTGGAGGCGCTGATCAAGGACATATCGGACCGCGGCATGGATGCCCTGCCGATGCCCCAACGTCCCAAGGTTGCGGCATGAATTTGCACATGGATGCAAATTTACTTGAAGAGTCGCGCACTGTCGGCTAGTCAGTTCCTGCCCCTGGCAAAAGGGCGGGAATGGAGAGCGAGAGAGATGAACGCGGTGAGCGAAACCCCCGAATTGCTGCTCTTGTCTGAGGATCAGGGGATCGCGCATATCGTCCTCAACCGGCCCCGCGCGAAGAACACCGTGTCCTTCGCCATGTGGGAGCAGTTTTCCGCCGCGCTCGACGCGCTTGAGAATGCGACGCCCGCGCGGTTGCTCATCATCAGCGGGGCGGAGGATTATTTCAGCAATGGCGGCGACGTGAAGCTGCCGCCCGCAAGGGGGGAAGGCGCGCTGGCGCTGGCGGCGCGGCTGGAAATGGGGCAGCGGATCATCGGCCGTGTGCGGGCGCTGCCCATTCCAACGGTCGCGGCGGTGGAGGGCGGCGCGTTCGGCGTGTCGTGGAGCCTCGCCATGGCCTGCGACATGATCTTCGCGGCGGACAATGCCCGTTTCGGCGCGCCCTTCCTGGAATTCGGCCTCGTTCCCGACGGCGGCGCGGCCTGGTTCCTGACCAGGCAACTGGGCCGGGCCCGGGCGGCGGAGATCGTCTTTTCGGGGCGGACGCTGGATGCGGCGGAGGCGCTGTCGCTCGGCCTCGTCAGCCGCGTGGTGAAGCCGGGCAGCGCAGTGGAGGAGGCTCTGGCGCTCGGCCGGACCATCGGTGACGGCAATCGCCATGCCGTCGAACTGACCAAGCGGCTGCTCCAGCAGGCGGAAAGCGGCGATCTGGCGACGGCCCACGCGCTGGAACTGGCCTATTGCCACATCTGCCAGGCGGGCGAGGAAGTGCCCCGCGCCCGCGAACGCTTCAAGGCGCGCGCCGCCGCGAAAGCCGCCGCCAAGGCCGCGGAATAACGGAGGGTCCGACCCATGCAGTTCGACATGCGCGCCCTTCCGATGGTCACGCGGTACAAGATCGTCAATTCGACCATCACGCCGCGCCCGATCGCCTGGATCACCAGCCAAACCGCCGAAGGCATCGTCAACGCCGCGCCCTACAGCTTCTTCAACTGCGTCGGTACGGAGCCGCCGCTGGTTGCGCTGGGGCTGCTGAAGGAACCGGTGTCGCGGGGGCTGAAGAACACCGCGTCCAACATCATCGCGACGGGCGATTTCGTCGTGAACCTCGTCTGCGAGGCGGACGCCGAAAGGATGAACCTCTGCAGCGTCGACGCGCCCGCCGACGTCAGCGAGATCGACTATGCCGGCATCCAGACCGCGCCGTCGGAGCTGGTCGCGCCGCCGCGCATCGCCACCAGCCCGGTCAGCTTCGAATGCCGCAAGGTCGCCGCGATGGACATCGGCACGATGCAGACGGTGGTCATCGGCGAAATCCTGATGGCCCATATCCGCGACGAGTTCATCACCGACCGGGAACGGGTCTATTTCGACACGCCCGCGATGAAGCTGATAGGCCGGACCCATGGCAGCGGCTGGTATGTCCGCAATGGCGACAGTTTCCAGATGGACCGGCCCCGCTACGACCCGTCGCGCATGGCGAAGGACAGGGTGGCGGAATGAATTTGAACCCATGGTGCAAAATTACTTGCGCTTGGGGCCGAACTGGTGTTTTCTGCATCAAAGATCATTTTTCGATCCGTCGGACAATGTGAAGCCATAAAGATAATTCCGCAAAAAAGGCAGCGGGCCGCGCCCGCCATAGGAGTGATGAGATGCCCGGTCCCCTGGATCATCTGACCGTCATTGAACTGGCGGACCAAATGCCTGTCGCCATCGCCGCCATGCTGCTGGCGGACCATGGCGCCGACATTTTGAAGGTGGAGCCGAAAGGCGGCGCCTTCTTTGCCCATGATTTCAGCCGCAAGGCCTGGGACCGGTCGAAGCGCAGCGTCGAACTGGATGTGCGGGAAGCCGGCGGCCTCCAGGCGCTGCGCGGCCTGCTGCGAGGCGCGGACATCTTCATCCACGCGCTGGAAGAGAAGGATGCGGCCGCCCTCGGCCTCGACAGTGAAAGCCTGGGACGCGATTTCCCCGAACTGGTGGTCTGCGCGCTCACCGCTTATGGTTCGGACACGCCCTTTGCCGATCGGCCCCATGGCGAATCCCTCGCTGCCGCGCTGCTCGGGACGATGATCGACCGCTCCAGCAGCTTCCGCCCCGGCCCGGTCTATCTCGGCCATCCGGCGCTGCATTATGGGCAGGCCTTCCTCGGCGTGATCGGCGCGCTGTCGGCCATCCGCGCCCGCCGCCATATCGGCAAGGGGCAGCAGGTGGAGGCGTCGCTGCTCGACGCCATGCTGGCCCAGTCACCGATGAACAACTGGTGGCAGGAAGAGGGGATCAGCTACATCAAGGCGGGCGATTCCGGCGCGGTGGACCGTTTCGGCAAGACCCGGCTGGTGACGGGCATGTTCGAATGCGCGGACGGCCTTTATCTCCAGATGCATACCGGCGGGCAGGGCGGCTTCAAGGCGGCGATGGACGTGCTGGGCTTTGGCGACCGTATCCAGACCGTGACCGCGCCGGAAATGTCGGTGCCGCTGACCGACGAGGAATATCATATCGCCCGCGTCGAGATTTTCGACGCCTTCAAGACCCGGCCGCGCGCCGAATGGATCGCCATGTTCCAGGCGGCGGACGTGGCGGCGCTGCCGGTGCTGGAGCCCGCCGAAGTGCTGCTGGACGAACAGGTGGAATTTGTCGGCCAGCGCATATCGATGCCGGACAAGGATTTCGGCACCATCTACCAGGCCGCGCCCGCCGTGCGCATGGCCAATGCCCCCGCCGCCGCGCCCCGTCCCGCGCCGGAAGTGGGAGCGGACAATGAAGCGCTGGCGGACCTCATCGCCCGCCGCCGCACTGTGCTCGCTGCCGACGGCAAGCCGCTCGACCGGCCGCTGGAAGGCATCAAGGTGGTCGACTTCTCCTCCTTCTTCGCGGTCGGCTATGGCGGTCGTCTGCTGTCCGACCTTGGCGCCGACGTCATCAAGGTGGAGACCCCCGGCGGCGACCAGATGCGCCCGCTGCCCGACTGTTTCGACGCGGCCCAGCGCGGCAAGCGCGACATCGTGCTCAACCTCAAGCATCCGGAAGCGCTCGAAGCGGCGCTCAAGCTGGTGGCGACGGCCGATGTCGTCACGCACAACCTTCGCCCTGGCAAGGCGGACAAGCTCGGCATCGGCTATGAGGCGCTGTCGAAGCTCAACCCGCGCCTGCTCTACGTCTATCTGCCCGGCTACGGCTCCCGGGGGCCGAAGTCGCTGCTCAAGAGCTTCGCGCCCTTGGTGTCGGGCTGGACCGGCCTGCTTTATGAAGGCGGCGGCGAAGGCAATCCGCCGACCCGCGCCGTGTTCGGGAATGAGGATTATAATAACGGCTTCCTCGGCGCGGCGGGCATCTTGATGGGCCTTGAACATCGCGCCGTCACCGGCCGGGGCGATTATATGGAAATCCCGCAGCTTCATTCCAGCCTGTGGACCACGTCCGAACATTTCCTCGATGCCGACAGGAAGGTCGTCTACGGATTCCGGCTGGACAAGGAACAGGCGGGCTTCAACGCGCTCGACCGGATTTACCGGACCGCTGACGGCTGGCTCTGCATCTCCTGCCGTTCGGACGAACGTTTCGCCGCGCTCGCCAAGGCCGTGGGGCAGGAGCAATGGCTTGCCGATCCCCGCTTCGCCACGCCCCGCGACCGGTCCGCCAACGACGCGGCGCTGCTGGACGCGCTGAAGCCCTTTTTCGCGGACAAGAGCAGCGCAGACGCCCACGCCCTGCTGGAAGCGGCCGGCGCGCCGAGCGAGATCGCCCGCGAAACAAGCTGGGTCCGGGAGGCACTCTGGCAGGACTGGGCGACGGCCAGCAACCGCGTGATCGAGAATTTCGACTCCA
Organism: Sphingobium sp. SA916; assembly: GCF_002894065.1. Classification (NCBI taxonomy): domain Bacteria; kingdom Pseudomonadati; phylum Pseudomonadota; class Alphaproteobacteria; order Sphingomonadales; family Sphingobiaceae; genus Sphingobium; species Sphingobium sp. SA916. Next base: position 22,650 of record NZ_LXYF01000063.1, on the reverse strand, counting down.
TGTATGGCCATGTCCGCCAGTTCGGCAGTTTCATGCATTTCAGTCGCACGCCGGGCCTTGCCAAAGGCTCCGCCCCGCGCCTCGGCGAACATACGCGGCAGATATTGGGCGAGATCGGCTATTCGGATGCCGAGATCGACGCGCTGATCGACAGCGGCAAGGCGATGCAGGCTACGGATGTGAAGGGCCGCATCCAGTCCCGCGTCTCCGCCGCCTGACACGATAAAGAGAGGAATCGCCAAGGTGCAACTCAACCTTCGCTACGACATGAACCGCCCGGATTTCGGCGCGCCGCATCCGCTGCTCTACCGCACCGCGATCGAGCAGGCGCAATGGGCCGACAGGCTTGGCTTCACGCAGGTCTTCCTGGCCGAACATCATGGCGCGGAGGGCGGCTATTGCCCGTCCTCCATGATCCAGGCCGCTTCGATCCTTGGCGCTACACAGAATATCGTCGCCCATCTTTCCGCCCTGGTGGTGACGATGCACGATCCGCTGCGCCTGGCCGAAGACCTCGCCGTGCTCGACAATATCGCGCCGGGCCGCATCTGGCTGACGGCGGGCATGGGCTATCGCCCGCATGAATTCGAGATGTTCGACCGCGACATCAGCAAGCGGCTCGCCATCATGAACGAGGCGATGGCGACGCTGAAGAACGCCTGGACCGGCGAGCCCTTCGAATTTCGCGGCCGCACCGTCCGCGTGACGCCCGCGCCCGCGACGCCGGGCGGCCCCAAAATCTACATGGGCGGCTCGACCGACAAGTCCGCCATCCGCGCAGCCAAGGGCGGCTATCAATATTTCCCCGGCCATCCGGACCTCTTCACGCTCTACAAGGAAGAACGGGCGAAGGCCGGTTTCGGACCGCCGGAGGAACTGCGCAAGCCCGCCGCCAGCTTCCTCTACGTCTCGGACGATCCGGACCGCGACTGGCCCTTGGTGGCGCCTCATATCGCTTATGCGACCAACACCTATGCGCAATGGGCGCAGGAACGCGGCACCGGCCAGACTCGCTACAGCGCGGCCGAGACGGTCGAAGGGCTGAAGGCCATGCCCAATATCAAGCTGCTGACGCCGGACGAATGTTTCGCTTATCTCAAGGATCTGGGACGCGGCACGGCGGTTACGTTCCACGCGCTGCTGGGCGGGCTGGACCCCGAAGTCTCCTGGCGCAGCCTGCGCCTGTTCGAAAAGGAAGTGCTGCCCCGGCTCAAGGCCGAGCCGGGCCTGCTGGAAATTCCGGGAGGATGAGCATGGAAGGACAGAACCGTCGCGGCACGCTGGCCGCCATGCTGGCCGTTCCTTTCGGACTGGCTGCGGTGGGTCAGGCTTCGGCCGCGCCCGCAAAAGGGAAAGGCAAGCCGATGAGCATGGCCGAGCGTCTGGATGTGATCGAAGCCAAGCAGGCGATCACCGAATTGCTCCATGCCTATGCCCGATCCAACGACCGGGCGGACGAGGCCTTGCTGCGCTCGCTCTTCTGGCCGGAATCGACGCATAAACATGGGAAGTTCGAAGGCAAATCCTCCGATTTCGTGGGCTTCGCCTTCAAGATCATCTCGGGACTCAAATATGCCTGCCACCATATCTCGAACGTCTCGGTCGAGGTGAAGGGGGATAAGGCCTTCTCCGAATGCTATTATTTCGCGCAGCATCGCCGCGACCGCAAGGATGGCACGGGGGAGGAGGACGTCTTCTTCCAGGGCCGCTATCTCGACGATCTGGAACGGCGCAACGGTGTGTGGAAGATCATCCGCCGCCGCGGCCTGTCGGACTATACGTCACCCGCTTTCCCGTCGGAAATCCCCTATGCGCAATGGCCGGCGGGGCAGCATAGCGAGAAATATCCGAGCGACGATTATTACAAGATGCGCCAACAGTTCCTGGGGAGCTGACCGATGCGGGCGCTGCTGTGCGAACATCATGGGCCGCCGGAAGAACTGCATTTCGCGGATGTGCCCGTTCCGGAACCGAAGGCGGGTGAAGTCCGCTTCCGGGTGAAGGCCGCCAGCGTCAATTTCCCCGACGCGCTGATGATCCAGAACTTGTACCAGAGGCAGCCGCCCTTGCCCTTCATTCCGGGCAGCGAGGCGGCGGGCATCATCGATGCACTGGGGGAGGGCGTCAGCGGCCTTCGCATCGGGGACAGGATCGCGACGATCCCCTTCGAAGGCGCCTTCGCTGAATTTGCGATAGCGCCTGCTTTCCGTACCGCCGTGATCCCGGAGGGGATGGGGTTCGACGTGGCGGCGGGCTTCACCATGGTCTATGCGACGGCGCTCCACGGCTTGCGCCAGCGCGGCCGGTTGCAGCCGGGCGAGACGCTGCTGGTGCTGGGCGCGGCGGGCGGCGTCGGCCTCGCGGCGGTCGAGGTCGGCAAGCGGATGGGCGCGCATGTGATCGCCGCCGCCTCGACGGAGGAGAAACTCGCCCTTGCCCGCGCCCATGGCGCTGACGAGACGGTCAACTATGCGCAGGACGATCTCAAGCAGGCGGTGAAGGCCCTGACAGGCGAACGCGGCGTCGATGTGATCTTCGATCCGGTCGGCGGCGCGCTGGCGGAACCGGCCTTTCGCACCATGGGCTGGGACGGGCGCTATCTGGTCGTGGGCTTCGCGGCGGGGACGATCCCGGCAATCCCGCTCAACCTGCCGCTGGTGAAGACGGCGGCCATCATCGGCGTGACCTGGGGCGTGCACAGTCGCGTCGAACCGGACATCCATGCGGAAAATATGGCGCAGCTCTATCGCTGGTATGAGGAGGGCGGCCTGCGCCCCGAAGTCAGCAAGCGCTTCTCCTTCGAGGAAAGCCGTGAGGCGATCCGCTGGATGATGGACCGGAAGGTGCAGGGCAAGATCGTGATCGAGCTGGCGAGCTAAGCTTCCCCACAGGGCGACGTGCTCCTGCCTTTGCGGAAGTATGTCGCTTTAAGCCGCAGGCCAGTTCGCCAACGGCAATCCAGCAATATCCGTCCGCGCCTTCACCACCACGCCGCTTGCCCGCGAGACGACGTAAAGGTCGCGCAAATCCGCCCCGCCCCAGCAAAGATTGGTCGGGCTGGATAGCATCCTGTCTTCGGGATCATGGACAATGTCCACCTTCCGCCCATCCGGCGTGATCGCAACGATCCGATTGGCGAAGGGCAGCGTCACCCAAAGATTGCCGGCCGCATCGAAAGCGATGCCGTCGCAATAGCCAAGCTCCGCACGATCCGCGACGGGCATGGCGCGAATGTCCTTCGCCTGATGGTCCGCGATCACGACACCCAATTGCGGCCCATAATCCTGCGGATCGATGAGCGATCCGTCCGCCTGCCGCCGCCAGCGCCTTATGCGCCCTTCAGCGGTCAGCGATGCATAAACAAAGCGCTCCTCACGATCGAGGCAGAGACCGTTCACCCCCCGCAGAGCGCGCGCGACGATGGAAGCCCTGCCATCCGGCGCGACCCTGTAGATGAAACCGGCGGGCGTGGTCGTGCCGATATTGCCGATAGGCCCCCAACTGCTGTGCGTGCAGTAAATGTCGCCATTGCGCGCCGTCGCCGGACCGTTGGAGGCGACCAACTGCCGCCCCTCCAGTTCCGACACCAGCGTCTCGACCGTTCCCGTCGCGACATCGATCCGCTGCAATGGCCCCGGCCCCTTGTTGAGCAGGCCCATATTGGCGACGATGACGCGACCTTCGCGGTCGACCGCCACGCCATTGGGCGCCAGAGCCTTGCCGATCTGGCGCAGCGTTCCGTCCCGCTCCAGCACGCCGATGGCGCCACCGCCATTGGAGATGAACAGGCGGCCATCGGGGCTGCTCGCTATGCCTTCGGGAGCATCGAGCCCATCTCGGACGAGGGTGAAATCGGTGAGGGTGAAGGGCTTTGGCGGTGTGGCGCGTCCTATCCTGGTCGATGGCGCGCAACTGGCGAGAGTGATGCTTGCCCCGCCCAATAGAATTTCCCGCCGTGTCAGAGAGAGTTTGGATAATTTATCACCACCTCTCCCCGTTCGGGCTGAGCCTGTCGAAGCCCCTTTCTTTCGTGAAGAGAAGTGAAGCCCTTCGACAAGCTCAGGGCGAACGGGGGAGAGGTCGGAGAATCGTTTCGTCATTCCTTCATCACCCCCACAGGCGCAAAGCCGGCGATCTTGTGATCCCCCGCCTGCACGGGCTGGAACCGCAACCGCATCCCGCAGCGCGGTTCCACGCCCTCAGCGCCAACCAGCAGCCCCGGCACCCGCACGCCCGGCGCATCGTCCGGCTCGAACAGAACGACGGTGAACGGCACCTCCGCCTTATGATCGCCCGGCAGCAGGCTGCGTATCACGGTGGTGAAGGTGTAAGCGCTGCCCTCCGGCGAAACCGGCCGCCATTCCAGCACGGCGTCGGGCTTTCCGGGAATGACCTCGGGCGGATACCATATCCATTCCCCCGTCCCGGCGTCGGCGGTGATGCGCAGTTCGCCTGCTTCCAGCCCGTCATAATAGCCCTGGAACAGCGGATCTTCGATCTTGGGGGGATAAATAGGAATGCCCATGGATCAGCTCCGCGCCAATATGGTGGTGGAATGATTGTTGCCGCCAAGCCCCGCGACGGCGCAGAGCTTCGCGTCCGGCACCTGCCGCTCGCCCTCTTGCCCGCGCAACTGCCGCACCGCTTCGATCAGCAGGTTCATGCCCGGCACATAGCCGCCCGACATATGGCCGCCGCTGGTGTTGATCGGCATCCGCCCGCCCGGCATCCCATGCCCCGCCGCATAGAAGCGCGGCCCTTCGCCCCGCTCGCACAAGCCCAGCATCTCGGTCTGCACCAACGCGGAGATGGTGAAGCCGTCATAAATCTGCGCGAGGTCCAGATCCTTGGGATCACAACCCGCCATGGCATAAGCGATCTTCGCGGAAACCTCGCCGGGAAAGTCATAGGTGCAGGGCGTCTGGGTGAACAGCACCCCCTGCGGCCAGTTGTTGAAGCCCAGCCCCAGCCCCTGCACGCTCACAACCGGATGCGGCATGTCCCGCGCTTCCTCGATGGCGCTCACCACATAGGCCCCGCCGCCATCGGTGGTGAGGCAGCAATCCGCCGCCCGCAAAGGCGTGGAGATCATGGGCGACTGGCGATAGGCTTCCAAATCCATCGGGTCACGCCGCTGCGCGCCCGGCGTCAGCACCGCCCAGGCGCGATAGGTCATGGGGATGGATGCCTGTTCCTCCTCCGTCATGCCATAGTCATGGGCATAGCGGTTAGCCATGGTCGCGAAATAGGTGGGTTGGCCGAAGAAGCCGACCGGCATTTCGATCCCCGCCTTTTGCGGTTCGCGCGCATGGAAGCCATAGACGCCGCCCGGCTTGGTCGACTGGATCGCATAGGGCACCAGCACATGCCGGGCCAGACCCGCCTCGATCGCCATCTGCGCCAGTTGCAGCGCCTGCCCCGACGTCGCCGTGCCGCCCACGCTGTCGGTGGTGGCGCAGAAACGCTTCTCGACCGCGCCGATGGCAAAGGCGACCTCGTCCGACCCATGCCCCGCATATTTGTTGGAGATATAGCCGTCTATGTCCTTGGGCGTCAGGCCCGCATCGGCAATCGCCGCCAGACTGGCGCGGGTCATCATCTTCATGACGCCCTCCTCGCCCTTGCGCAGGAAGGGGGTTTCACCGACCCCGGTGATGGCGATGCGGTCTCCTCTGATCATGCGTCCTTGAACCCCTTGCCCTCAGCCACCAGCCGCTCGATCAGCGGGGAGGGGCTGAACGCCTCGCCATGCGCGGCCTCCAGCGCCTTCAGCTTTTCGAGAACGACCGGCAGACCCTGCAAATCAGCCCAGAACATCGGCCCGCCGCGATATTTCGGCCAGCCATAACCCGTGATCCAGACAATATCGATGTCCGACGCCCGCGATGCGATGCCTTCGTCCAGAATCCGCGCCCCCTCATTCACCATGGCGAACAGGATGCGGTCGTGGATTTCCTCGTCGCTCACCGCGCGCCGGGCAATGCCTTGTTTCGCGGCGAAATCCTCGATGACCTGCATGGCGACGGTGGAGGGCGTCTGCCTGCGGTTCTCGTCATAGTCATAATAGCCGCCCTTCGTCTTCTGCCCGTGGCGGCCCATCTCGTTGAGGATTTCCCGCACATTGGCGGAGCTGGTCGCCTCCCGGTTCCAGCCGACATCCAGCCCCACCAGATCGCGCATCTGGAAATGCCCCATGGCAAAGCCGAAATCATACAGCACCTTGTCCACCGCCCAAGGCGTCGCGCCTTCCAACACCAACCGATCCGCCTGAGTGTTGCGCGCAGCCAATATGCGGTTCCCGACAAAGCCGAAGCCATTGCCCACCAGCACGCCGATCTTCCCGATGGTCTTGGCGAGCTTCATCGCGGTCACGATGATCTCGGGCCTGGTGTCCTTGGTCCGCACCACTTCCAGCAGCTTCATCACATTGGCGGGCGAGAAGAAGTGCAGCCCGACCACGCTCTCCGGCCGGGAGGTGGCGGCGGCGATGTCGTCAATGTCGAGATAGCTGGTGTTGGTGGCGAGGATCGCGCCGGGCCTGGCGATCCTGTCGAGCTTGCCGAAAACCTCCCGCTTCACGTCGAGATTTTCGAACACCGCCTCGATGATGAGGTCACAGTCGGCCAGATCCTCCATCGCCACCGATCCGGTCAGCAGGCCCATGCGGGTGTCGACATCCTCGGGCTTCATCCTGCCCTTCTTCGCGGTGGTTTCATAATTGCCGCGAATGATCTTGAGGCCGCGGTCGAGCGCCTCCTGCTTCGCCTCGACGATGGTCACGGGGATGCCCACATTGGCGAAGTTCATCGCAATGCCGCCGCCCATGGTGCCCGCGCCGATCACCCCCACCTTGGCGATGGGCAGGGTCGGCGTGTCGGCGGCAAGCCCGACGATCTTGGCCGCCTGCCGCTCCGCGAAGAAGACATGGCGCTGGGCGGCGGACTGGCTGTCGGCCTGAAGTTCGTTGAACAGTTTGCGCTCATAGGCCATGCCCTCGTCAAAGGGCTTCTCCAGCGCGGCCTCGATGCAGCGGATGATATGTTCCGGCGCCTTGAAGCCCCGGAATTTCTTCGCATTGGTCTTGCGGAAGTCCGCGAAGATTTCCGGCTTGCCGCGCGCTTCGTCCAGTTTCTCGCTGCGGTCGCGGACCTTGAGCAGCGGGCGCCCCTCGTCCAGAACGCGCTGGGCGAAGCCGATGGCGTCGGCGCGCAGACTGCCCTCCGCCGCCAGTTCATCGACCAGCCCCATCTCCTTCGCGGCCCTAGCACCGACAGGCGCGCCGGACGTGATGAGGTCCAGCGCCTTTTCCACCCCGACAATGCGCGGCAGACGCTGCGTGCCGCCAGCACCGGGCAGCAGGCCCAGATTGACCTCCGGCAGCCCGCATTTGGCCGAAGGCACGGCGATGCGATAATGCGCCACCAGCGCCAGTTCCAGCCCGCCGCCCAGCGCCGTGCCATGGATCGCGGCGATCACCGGTTTGGTCGCATTCTCCACGATCAGTTGCAGGTTGCGCAGCGATGGTTCGACCTGCGGCTTGCCGAATTCGGTGATGTCCGCCCCGGCAAAGAAGGTGCGTCCCTCGCAGATCAGCACCATGGCGCCCACGCCGCTATCTCCGATGGCTGTCTGCACCGCGCCCGCGACGCCCTGCCGCACGGCGTTGGAGAGCGCGTTCACCGGCGGCGAATTGACCGTGATGACCGCGATGGGACCGTCCACCTCATAGGTGACGACGTCATTGACCTTCATTCAAGCCTCTATGTGTCTGGGCGCCCGGCTTGCCTGCGGCTTGCGCAGCCAGCACTTCACGAGCGCGTTGGCGGAAATAATGTTGAAGACCTTCGATCTCTGCGTCGGTCAGTTCTTCGAAGCGCGGCATGCCCCGCTCGCGCAAAATGCCCTTGTGCAGCACCTCCTCGAAACTGGCCTTGTCGATAGGCACGCCCGACTGGAGCAGGTCAGGCGCTGCGCCGCCCGACACGGCATTGGCGCCATGACAGATGGAACAACGCTGACCGAACACGCCCGCACCGATGACGGCCTTGGCAGGATCGACGGCGAAATCCGGCATGTCGATCACCGGCGTTTCCACGGGCTGGACGGGCGGCAGGCTGGCCTTGCCATCGAGCGAGAAGGTCAGGACGCGCCATTGCTGCGTGCGATAATTCCATTCCCGCCCCATGCCGGTGGCGCTGGGGAAGCGGGAACCGGCGATCACCGTCACATATTGTCGTCCCCGCGCCCTGTAAGTGATCGGCTGCGCCATCACCGCCGTCTGCGCGTCGAAGGACCAGAGCGGCCTGCCGCTGTTCGCCGCATAGGCGACGAACCTGCCCGCCGCATTGCCCTGAAACAGCAGATTGCCCGCCGTCGTCGCGGTGCCGCCGCCCCCTCTGATGCCGGACATGGGCACGCGCCATGCCTCGCTCTGCGTCACCGGATTCCAGGCCAGCAGGAAACTGGTCGCGGGCCGGTCGGGCGCCACGCCCGCAGGCGGCGCGCCCGTGCCGACGCTGATCCGCTGGCCGTCCAGATGCTTCCAGCCCTGAAACGGCTCGGCCGGATCGATATAGACCCGCCCCTGATCCATGGTCGGGATGTAGACCAGCCCCGTCCCCGGATTGAACGACATCGCCTCGATATTATGCGCGCCGAAGGGGGAGGGATAGACGATTGCCGCCTTGCCGCCCGGATAGCGCGCCGCCGGATTCTCAATGGGTCGCCCGCTCCTGATGTCGATGCCGCTTGCCCAGTTGACTGGCACGATATTGCGGGCGGAGATCAGCTTTCCCGTCTCCCGGTCGATCACATAGAAGAAGCCGTTCTTCGGTGCGTGCATCAGCACGTCGCGCTCTTTCCCGCCGATCCTGAGCCGGGCGAGCTCGATGTCCATCGCGCTGTTGAAGTCCCACGTCTCGCCGGGATTGGTTTGATAGTGCCAGACATAGTCGCCCGTATCCGCGTCCAGGGCGACGATCGAGCAGAGGAAGAGATTATCCCCGCCACCCGGCGAGCGGATCTTCTGATTCCACGGAGAACCATTGCCGACCCCGATATAGATGCGATTATATTTGGGGTCATAGGCCATGGCGTTCCACGCGGTCCCGCCGCCGCCATATTTCCACCACTGGCCGGTCCATGTCCTGGCGGCCATTGCCATCGCCTTGTTCTCGAACCCCAGCTTCGGATCGCCCGGCACGGTATGGAAGCGCCAGAGCTGCTTCCCCGTTTTCTGATCGTAAGCGGTCACATAGCCCCGGATCGGCGCGAAGTCCGCCCCGCCATGGCCGATGATGACCTTCCCCTTGAACACCCAGGGCGCGCCGGTGACGTAGCGCTCGTCATCCTTGCCGATGGTCTGTGCGGTCCAGACGGGATGGCCGGAGCGGGCGTTGATCGCGATCAGCCGCCCGTCGATGGTCCCGGTGAAGACCATGCCATTATCATAGGCGATGCCGCGAATGCCCCAGGCGGCGCGCATCTTCTGCCCGGCGACCTTCCAGCTTTGCGGGTCGTAGGTCCACAGTTCCCGCCCGGTCGAGGCATCCAGCGCATGGATGACGCTATAGCCCGAGGCGTAATAGAGGATGCCGTCCACCGCGATGGGCGCGGAAAGGCTCGACCCGCCGCCGCTGATGTCATGATACCAGGCGAGCTTCAGCTTGCCGACATTGCCGTCGTTGATCTCGGTAAGCGGACTATAGTGGTTCTCATCGATCCCACCATAGCCCGGCCAATCGCTCCCATCGCGCCTCGCCTCACCCGAAGGCGCGCAGGCGGCGAGCAACAGCAGCAGGGGCAGAACAAAACGCATGAAACTCAACCCCCGATGGTGCGGTCGGAAGGCCAGAAGCGCTGGCGCAGCGCCTTCTTGTTGACCTTGCCCATGACGGTGCGGCCGATGTCGTCGACCATCTCATAGCCGCGCGGGCATTTATACCCGGCCAGATTCGCCCGGCAGAAGGCGTTGAGTTCCTCAGCCGTAGGCGGATCGCCCGCGTCCTTGGGAATGACCAGCGCCCGCGCTTCCTCGCCCATTTCGGCATTGGGCGCGGCCACCACGGCGACGTCCGCGACCTTGGGATGGCGCAGCAGCACATGCTCGGATTCAGCGGGGTAAATATTCACCCCACCGCTCACGATCATGTCGGACACCCGGTCGGTGATGAAGAGATAGCCCTCCTCATCGACATAGCCCATCTCGCCCAGCGTGAAGACGCCCGGCGCGATATGCGCAGCGGCGGTCTTCTCCGGATCGCCGCGATAGACGATGCCGTAACCGCTCGTGTCGCGGAAATAGACCTGACCGACCTCATTGGGACCGAGTATCCGCCCATCCTCGCCATAAATAACCGTCTCGAACGGCGCGAGCGCCCTGCCGACGGAGCCGGGCCGCTCCAGCCATTCCTGCGAGGTGATGAAGGTGGTCGACCCTGCCTCGGTCCCGCCATAGGCCTCCACCAGCACCGGCCCGAACCAGTCGATCATCGCCTGCTTCACCGCACGTGGACAGGCCGCCCCGGTATGGGCAAGCCGCTGGATGCTGGAGACGTCATATTTCGCCCGCACCTCTTCCGGCAGCGCCAGCATCCGCTGGAAATGGGTGGGCACCATCACGGAGCCTTTGACCTTATATTTCTCGATCAGCGCCAGCGTCCTTTCCGCATCGAAATGCTCGACGGTGATAAGGCTCATCCCGCCAAAGACGTTGCGCGCCATGCCCAGCGGCCCGGTATGATAAAGCGGCCCCACGGCAATGCCCGGCGAGGGCGTGATCTTCGGTCGGATCGCTTCGGCCAGCGCCTTCACGGTCGCGACACGAGGGAAATATTGCGGCGGGGTCTCGGTCGCCTTGGGCCGTCCGGTCGTGCCGGAGGTATAGTGAAGATGCGGCAGCGGCGGCACATCATGATCCGGCTCTTGCGCCGAAGCCGCCGCCAGCCACTCCTCCCAATGGATGACGCCTTCCCGCTCCGGACAGCGCCAGCCGATCACGGTCCCGACGCCCGCTTCCTGCGCGGCGGCAAGCCCGGCCTCCATCGTTTCCGGCCCGACCAGCACCGCCACCGCGCCGCTGTCCTTCAAAATATAGGCCGCCTCCGAAGGCGTCAGGTGAAAGCTCACCGGCACGCTGGAAATGCCTGCCTCCAGACAGGCGACATAGGCGATCACCGTCTCCGCGCTGTTGGGCGCGAACACGGCCACCCGCCGTTCGGTGAGGTCCAGCCCGTTCAGCGCATTGGCCGCCCGGTTGAGCAGTTCGTCCAACTGGTGCCAGTCATAAGTCACCCGCTCGTCGGCAATGGCAAGCTGGTCGCGGCGCGCGGGATCGACCCCGCCGATGGTCAAAGACATCAGACGTCCTTTCGGGAAGCAATGGCCGGCGCGAGGTATCTCAGCGCCATGCGGAAGGAGATGAGGGCAAGGATGGAACTGACCGTGACCACGACCGCCAGCGACCGGCCCAGCGCCCCCTCGTCATGGAACACATATTGGGTCAGCGCCGCGACGATGGCGGGCCCTGCGCCCTGGCCCAATATGGTGAAGACGAACAGGAAGGACGCCAGCATCCGCGACCGGATCGTCGCCGGCGCGATCAGCCCCATGACCGAGGAAACATAGACCATGAAAGGCACGGTGATGAACTGCGCCACGCAATAGCAGGCGAGGAAGACATAGGGGTTCGTCGCGAAGAACATGTAGGCGATCACCGGCAGGAAACCGAGGATCAGCCAGCCGTAGAAGCGCAGATGCGCGTCCTTCATGCCCCGCGCGAACAGCTTGTCCACGATCCAGCCGTTCACCACCAGCGACACGGCGGACACGATGTTCATCAGGCTCAGCGCAAAGCCATATTGCACCGGCTTCCACCCGAAATGCCGCTCGATATAGGCGGGAACCCAGTTGGTCATGGAATAGCCGCACATGGCGAGGGCGGACGTGCCCACCAGCATCAGCGCCAGCAGCTTCCAGTTCTGCGTGACGAAGGCCTTGATCAGTCCCTTCTGCTCCCCGTTCGCGGCGGTACCGGGCGTCCGGCGGCGGCCCGGATCGGGGAAGGTGAACAGCAGCAGCGCCAGCAATATGCCCGGCACGCCGACCATCATCATGACCAACTGCCAGGGCTGGGCAGGGCCATGGAAGGGAATATGGATGCCGCTATGCGCCGTCGCAAAGGCGATGGCCACGCCGCCCAGCGCAAAGGCGGTGGCCGATCCCACCTTGCCCGCCGTCTGAAAGGTCGACGTCGCCCGCGTCAGCAGGTGCGAAGGAAAGGCGTCGGCAATCAGCGAATAGGCGGCGGGCAGCAATGCCGCCTCCCCGATCCCGACGAAGATGCGCCCGATCAGCAGCGCCTCATAGCTTTGCGCAAAGCCGCAGGCCGTGGTCGCGACGCCCCATATCACCACGCCGCCGAAGATGATCCAGCGCCGCGAAAAGCGATCCGCCGCCCAACCCAAGGGCAGGCCGAAAATCGCATAGAAGATCGCGAAGGAGGTCGAGGTGATCATGCTGATCTGCACATCGGACAGCAGCAGATGCGCCTTGATCGGCGTCACCAGCATCGACACGATCAGCCGGTCGACCCAGCTCAGCACATAGAGCCCGAACAGAACCGCCACCATCCACCAGGCGCTGCCAAGGCCCGGATTGGTCCGGCTGTCATTCTGGTTCCGGGCGCTCATCAGCATGATCCTCGCCTTTCCGCTCAAAATCTTCAGCGCACCGGCAGTTCGTTCAGTTCAGCGATCTTGAGCTTGCCAAGCTGCGCCATATGCACCTCGTCCGGACCGTCCGCGAAGCGCAGGTAGCGTGCATTCATGAAGGCGGCGGCAGGCGGGAAATCGCTGGAAATGCCGATGCCGCCGAACACCTGCATCGCCCGGTCGGCAACGGTCTGGGTCATGCGCGGTGCGACGATCTTGATGGCGGCGATCAGGTCCTTGGCGACCTTGTTGCCATAGCGGTCCATCGCATCGGCGGCCTTCAACGTCAGCAACCGCGCCTGCTCGATCTCGCAGAAGGAGAGGGCGATGTCCTGCCGGATGCTCCCCTGATCGGCCAGCTTCCGCCCGAAGGCGACGCGGTTTTCCACCCGCCGCGCCATATATTCCAGCGCCCGCTGCGCCTGTCCGATCAGGCGCATGCAATGATGGATGCGCCCCGGCCCCAGGCGGCCCTGCGCGATCTCGAATCCGCGCCCTTCGCCCAGGATCAGATTGGCCTTGGGCACGCGCACATCCTTGAAGACCATTTCGGCATGGCCGCCGGGCGAATGCACTGCGTTCATGACGTCGAGCGGACGGACGATCTCTATGCCGGGCGTGCCGGCCGGGATCAGTATCTGCGAATGCTGCTGGTGGCGCGGCCCGTCATTGGGCGTCTTGCCGAGCAGGATAAACACCTTCGTATGAGGATCGAGCGCCCCCGAAATCCACCATTTGCGACCATTGATGACATAATCGTCGCCGTCCGCGATAATGGTGGTGGCGACATTGGTGGCATCCGAGGAAGCGACCTCCGGCTCCGTCATCACATAGGAGGAGCGGATCGTGCCATCCAGCAAAGGCTTCAGCCACTTCTCCTGCTGCTCCGGCGTGCCGTATCGGGCCAGAACCTCCATATTGCCGGTGTCCGGCGCGGAGCAGTTGAAATATTCCGAAGACCCGATCACCCGGCCCATGATCTCGGCCAGCGGCGCATATTCCAGATTGGTGAGGCCGGGGCTCCATTCGCCATATTCATGCGGCAGGAACAGGTTCCACAGGCCCGCTTCCTTCGCCTTCGCCTTGATCTCCTCCGTCCCCGGCCAGCGCTTCCACAGGTTCGCGGGGTCATGGTGGAAATGGTCGCGCTCCTTCTCGATCGGATAGACATGGGCGTCCATGAAATCGATGAGCCGCTCCCGCAGCGCCTTCACCTTGTCGGAATATTCGAAATCCATCGCTCGATCCTTCTCGGATAAATTCAGCTAAGGGTGAGGCCGCCGTCCACGACCAGCGTCTGCCCGCAAATGTAACCGGCAAGGGGGGAGGCGAGGAAAAGCGCCACCCCCGCCATTTCCTCGACCGATCCAAAGCGGCCCATGGGTATCCGGGCCAGGGCGCGCTCCCGCCGCTCGTCATTGTCCATCGTCACCTTGGTCATCTTGGTGTCGACCAGGCTGGGCGCGATGCCGTTGACGCGGATGCCGTCGCCCGCCCAGGCAATCGCCAGCGCCCGCACCAGATTGACCGCGCCCGCCTTCGACGCCGCATAGGCCGGATTGCCGAACGTCGCCTTGAACGCGCCGATGGAGCTGACGACGATGACCGTTCCCCTGGCGGCGGCCAGCGCCTCCCGGCAGAGATTGGAAATATGCAGGATGGAGTCGAGATTGACCGCCATCACCTTGTTCCAGCCCTCGACCTCAAATTCCTGCCGCCGGTAGAGGACCGTGCCCTGCGAATGGATCAGCACGTCCAGCCTGTCGAAAGGCACCGGGGTCGCCGCAATCGCCGCCGCATCGCTGACATCGACCTGCGTATAGCCGACGCCTTCAAGGTCCGACCCTTCTTCGCCTGCATAGTCCGCCGCGCTCGCCCGCGTGCCCCAGACATGGACCTGCGCGCCCCGCTGGCGGAAGGCCTGCGCCATGCCGTTGCCGATGCCGCTCGATCCGCCGACCACCAGCACCGTCTTTCCGGTGAAGTCGAGTTCGTTGGTCAAAGGAAATTCCCTCTCATGCATGTCAGCGGATCAGCGCCTCAGCGCGTTCGAACAGATGGATGGCGCGGCCGTGCAGCCTGTCGCCGGTCTCGCGCGGCGCCTTCCCGGCGCAGGCGCGGGCATGGGTGCCCTCCAGCAATATGCCGAGCTTGTAGCAGGCCAGCACATGATACCAGTCGACCGCAGACAGATCGCGCGCCGACCCTTCGGCATAGCGCGTCACCAGTTCCCCGGCGCTCGGAAAACCGTCCCACGGCCTGACCGATACGGTGCTTTCCGACTTCCCGTCCGGCCAAGTGGCCAGCACCCAACCCAGGTCCAGCAGCGGATCGCCAATGGTCGCCAGTTCCCAGTCGATGATCGCCGCCAGTTCCGGCCCATCCTTGCGATACATCACATTGGCCAGATGATAGTCGCCATGCATGATGCCGGGCGTGAACCGGTCCGGCCTATGCCGCTCCAGCCAGTCCCCGACCGCGCCGACCGAAGGCAGCGCTTGCGGCCCCGTCCACCCGTCAAACTCGCCATAGCCCGCAAGTTGCGACCGCCAGCGATCCACCTGCCGCCCGAGGAAATTCTCCGGCTTTCCGAAATCGCTCAATCCCAGCGCCTGATGATCCTGCGCGCCCAGCGCCGCGATGCCGTCCACCAGCGCCAGCCCCATGGCATGGCGCATCGCGGGCGAACCGGCATGCGGTTCCGGCAATTGCCCGACCGGATTGAAACCGTCCACCGGCTCCATCAGGTAAAAGGCGACGCCCATCACGCTCTCATCGCCGCAATCCGCGATCAGCCCCGGATGCGGCACGTTCGTCCCGGCCAAAGCGCGCAGCAGCCGCGCCTCCCGCCGCATCGTCTCATTGCTGTTCGGGCGGGGATGCGCAGGGGGGCGGCGGAACACATAGTCGCGCCCGTCGCGGCTGAAGCGAAGCAGGATATTCTGCGTCCCTCCCGCCAGCGGCGTCACGTCATTGAGCGGACCGGAGCCAAGCCCCTGATCCGTCATCCACGCTGCCAGCGACTCGATGTCGATCGCCGTTTCCACTTAGGCATCCCTCACTTTTATCGACTGTTCGACCGTCGATTAGATCAATTGGATAATGCACTTGACGAACGCACTTGGCAATGAGAAAAATGCACACATGGTCAGACTTCAACTTGCCAGGGCCGATGATGCCGCTCGCAGCGCCGCTGCCGGGCAGATCAAGAAAGTCGCGTTGCGCCTGTTCGCGGAACGGGGCGTCGACGGCGTCACCGTGAGGGAGATCGCAGCGGCGGCGGGGCAGAAGAATCACGGCGCGGTCGGCTATTATTTCGGTTCGAAGGAAGCCTTGGTCCGCGCCATCGTCATGGACGGCGCGGTGGCGCTGGATCGCGAACGCAATGCCGCGCTGGACTTGCTGGAGGAGCAGGGCGGCCCCCGCACCATCCGGCAGGTGGTGAACATCCTGGTGGAGCCGGTGCTGGGCCTGTCGGACGATCATTATGTCCAGTTCATCGTGATCTTCGCCATGACGCACAGGGACATGATGCTGGACGCGATCGATCCGGCATGGAACCGCGCCTATGGCCGCTGTCTCGACCATCTGCGCCGACTGATGCCCCATCTGCCGCCCGCGCTTCAGAACCAGCGCTTCGTCTTCATGGGCGCCTATATCAGCGCCGTGCTTTCCGCGCGGCAGCGCGCCCTGGCCGACCGCAGCCGCGCGCATCCCATGTGGGGCAGCGAATCCAGCCTCGAACATTTCATGCAGTCGCTGGTCGCCCTGCTGGATGCGCCGGCCGATCTTCCGAAGGACATGCTGGCACGGATCGGTGGAGCAGGGGCCGCGATCCCGGAACCGCCGGGGCCGGTCGGCTGAGAAGGGCGCAAGGACAAGATGATGGAGAGGATGATGACAGGCAGGGACGGGATGAGCGGACAGGCGGCGGCATTGCTGGACATGCCCCTGGCCGACCTGCTCGCCGCCGCCTCCGCGCTTCGCGATCAGGGCCATGGCCGGGTGCAGAGCTGGTCGCGCAAGGTCTTCATTCCGCTGACCCAGCTTTGCCGCAATCTCTGCCATTATTGCACCTTCTCCCAGCCGCCCCGGCCCGGCGAGAACGCCTACATGACCCGCGATCAAGTGCTGGCGGTCGCCCGCGCGGGCAAGGCGGCGGGCTGCACCGAGGCGCTGTTCACGCTGGGCGACAAGCCGGAGTTGCGCTTCGCCGCCGCCCGCGCAGAACTGGCGCGGCTGGGCCATGCGACCACCATTTCCTATCTCATCGAAATGGCCGCGCTTGTGCGGGATGAAACAGGCCTGCTGCCGCATATCAATGCCGGGGTGATGACCCGCGAGGAAATGGCCGCGCTCCGCAGCGTATCCGTGTCGCAAGGCCTGATGCTGGAGTCCGTTTCCGACCGCCTCTGCCGGAAAGGCGGCGCGCATTATCGCTCGCCCGACAAGGAACCGGCGGCGCGGCTGGAGACGATCCGCCTCGCGGGCGAACTGCACATCCCCTTCACCACCGGCATATTGATCGGCATCGGTGAAACCCGCGCCGAACGGATCGAAGCGCTGGAAGCGATCCGCGACCTGCACCGGCGCTACGGCCATATCCAGGAAGTCATCGTCCAGAATTTCCGCGCCAAGGAACGCACGGTGATGGCCCATGCGCCCGAACCGGACATGGACGAACTGCTCTGGACCATCGCCGCCGCCCGCCTGATCCTGGGGCCGCAGATGAACATCCAGGCGCCGCCGAACCTGTCGGCCGCCGATTTCCCGCGCCTGCTGTCGGCGGGGATCAACGATTGGGGCGGGGTCTCGCCGGTCACGCCCGACCATGTGAACCCCGAAGCGCCCTGGCCCGAAGTCGAACGCCTGCGCATGGCGACCGAAGGGGAGGGGCGGATGCTCGTGGCCCGCCTGCCGGTCTATCCCGCCTATGCGCAGGACAATGCGCGCTGGCAGGACAAGGCGATGGTGCGCCATATTCTCGCCCATGCCGATGCGGAGGGCTTCGCCCGCGAGGACAGATGGTCGCCCGGCATAGCGCTGGAGCCCCGCATCACGCGCCCCTCCACCCTGCCGGTCGATCCCGGGATCGCCGCCATCGTCGACCGCGCCATGACGGGCGCGCTGCTGGAAGAGGAGGAGATCGCGACCCTCTTCTCCGCCCGCGAAACCGATCTCGAACATATTTGCGACAGCGCCGACGCCTTGCGCGAACAGGTGATGGGCGACGCCGTCACCTATGTCGTGAACCGCAACATCAACTATACCAATATCTGCCTTTATAAATGCAGCTTCTGCGCCTTTTCCAAGGGCGACAAGGCGGAGCAACTGCGCGGCAAGCCCTATGATCTCGATCTTGAGGAAGTCGTCCGCCGCACCCGGGAGGCATGGGATCGCGGCGGCACGGAAGTCTGCCTGCAAGGCGGCATCCACCCCCATTATACCGGCGAGACCTATCTGGACCTCGCCAAAGCCGTCCGCGCCGCCGTGCCGGAGATGCACATCCACGCCTTCTCCCCGCTGGAAGTGTCGCAAGGTGCGGCAACCCTTGGCCTGACGGTCGAACAATTCCTCACCCGCCTCAAGGAAGCGGGTCTCGACACGCTCCCCGGCACGGCCGCGGAGATATTGGACGATGAGGTCCGCGCCATCATCTGCCCCGACAAGCTCGACACCGCGCAATGGCTGGACGTCATCGAAACCGCGCACAAAGTCGGTTTCCGCACCACCGCCACCATCATGTTCGGCCATGTCGACACGCCCCGCCACTGGGCGCGCCATCTGATCCGCATCCGCGACCTCCAGCGCCGCACCGGCGGCTTCACCGAATTCGTGCCGCTGCCCTTCGTCCACATGGAAGCGCCCATGGGCCTGCGCGGCGAGGCGCGCCACGGCCCGACCTTCCGCGAAGTCCGGCTGATGCACGCCGTCGCCCGCCTCGCGCTGCACCCGCATATCCGTTCGATCCAGACAAGCTGGGTCAAGCTGGGGGAGGAGGGGGTGAAGGCCTGCCTCACCTCCGGCGCGAACGATTTGGGCGGCACGCTGATGAACGAGAGCATCTCCCGTGCAGCAGGAACGCAGCATGGCCAGGAAATGCCCCCCGCCGCGATGGAGGCGCTGATCCGCTCGCTTGGCCGCACCCCGCGCCAGCGCAGCACCGCCTATGGCGCGGTCGCGCAGCCTATTCACGACCGCGGCATGGATGCCGCGCAACTCACGCCCATGATCCTCACGCCTCCGCGCAGGCGTCGAAAAGAACAGGAGAGTTTAGCCTATGCAGAATGAAGCTCTGGCGAGCATCGCCGTCCTTGGCGGCACCGGCAAGGAAGGCGGCGGCCTCGCCCTCCGCTGGGCGCATAAGGGCCATAAAGTCATCATCGGCAGCCGCACCGCCGAACGCGCGCAGGAAGCCGCCGCCCAGATGAACGAAGTTCTGGGCGAGGGCGCCGTCACCGGCACCGCCAACCCGGACGCCGCCGCGCAGGCCGACATCGTCGTCCTCGCGGTCCCCTATGCTGCGCAGCAATCGACGGTGAAGGACGTCGAACCGGCGCTGGCGGGCAAGATCCTGATCGACGTGACCGTGCCTCTGGTCCCGCCCAAGGTCAGCCGCGTGCAACTGCCCGAAGGCGGCTCCGCCGTCGAAGCCGTCCAGAAAATGCTGGGCGAGGGGGTCCGCGTCGTCTCCGCCTTCCAGAATATCAGCGCCCATCACCTGACCAGGCTGGACGAGGAAATCGAATGCGACGTCCTGGTCTGCGCCGACGACAGCGAAGCCGCCGACACGGTGGTCGCGCTGGCGCAGGAGATCGGCCTGCGCGCCTGGAACGCAGGTCCGCTGTGCAATTCGGTCGTGGCGGAGGGGCTGACCTCCGTCCTGATCGCCCTCAACCGCAAATATAAAGTCCCCGGCTCCGGCATCCGCATCACCGGCGTCTAAACAGGAGAAGATTGATGGCTGAAGCCTATATCGCCGCCGTCGCCCGCAGCGCCGGCGGCAAGCGGGGCGGCCGCCTCGCCGCCGTCCACCCCGCCGATCTCGCGGGCAAGGTCCTCGCAGGCCTGGTCGAGCGCTCCGGCATCGACCCCGCCGCCGTGGAGGATGTCATCATGGGCTGCGCCTGTCCCGGCGGCGAGCAGGGCGCGAACATCGCCCGCAACGCCGTGTTGGCGTCAGGCCTGCCCGAATCCGTCCCCGGCACCCATGTCGACCGCCAATGCGGCTCCTCCCAGCAGGCGCTGCACTTCGCCGCCGCGACGGTGATGTCCGGCGTGCAGGATGTGGTGATCGCCGCCGGCGTCGAGAGCATGACCCGCGTGCCCATGGGCCTGCCCTGGACGCTGCCCGCCAAGCATGGCTTCGGCTCCTATCGCAGCCCCGGCATTGAGGCGCGCTATCCGAACCAGCCCTTCAGCCAGTTCGGCGGCGCGGAGATGCTGGCGAAGAAATATGGCCTGACCCGCGATGTGCTGGACGCCTATGCCCTCGAAAGCCACCGCCGAGCCGCCGCCGCAACCGAAGCGGGCAAGTTCGACGCGGAAATCCTCCCCCTCGAAGTCGTGACCCCGGAAGGCGAGACCGTCATCCACAAGGTCGACGAAGGCATCCGCTTCGACGCCACGCTGGAAAGGATCGCGAGCGTCAAGCTGCTGACTGAGGATGGCGTGATCTCCGCCGCCAACGCCAGCCAGATTTGCGACGGCGCCGCCGCGCTGCTGGTGGTCAACGAACGCGGCCTCAAGACGCACGGCCTGACCCCGCTGGCCCGCGTGCACCAGATGACGGTGCTCGGCCACGATCCCGTCATCATGCTGGAAGCGCCTATTCCCGCGACCGAAAAGGCGCTTGCCCGGGCGGGGATGAAGCTTTCCGACATCGATCTCTATGAGGTCAACGAAGCCTTCGCCCCGGTGCCGCTCGCCTGGACGCAAGTGCTGGACGCCGATCCCGCCCGGCTCAATGTCCATGGCGGCGCGATCGCGCTTGGCCATCCGCTGGGCGGATCGGGCGCCAAGCTGATGGCGACGCTGGTCAGCGCCCTCCACGACCGGCGCGCCCGCTATGGGCTGCAAACCATGTGCGAAGCAGGCGGCATGGCCAATGTAACCATAGTGGAAAGGCTCTGACGAGGGAGCACGACGGAGTGCGGGCGCCCTCCCGCACCCAAAACGCTGAACCGCGAGAGAAAGGCCGCGCATGGCGATGATCGCCAATGCGGTGAACCGAGGGCGTGCGTCGAAACGCTCCGGGAACCAGACGCACGGTTAAGCCGTTCATCTTCCAGAAAGAAATGGAGAGGGCAGATGGACGACGCTCTGAAGCCTGATGCCATGTTCGGCATTTTGTTCGGCCTGTTGGTTTCAATCGAAATATGGTGCTTCGCCGCGCTTGTGATCAAGGCGGTCGAGTGACGCCGGATTGAAGCGGCGATCCCCACAGAGGCGGTGGTGAGCCCTGCTGGATTCGAACCAGCGACCTACTGATTAAAAGTCAGTTGCTCTACCGACTGAGCTAAGGGCCCTCATGTCCTGAGGTCCGCACGCACTAGAGGGGGCGATGCGGCTGGTCAACCTCCAGAAACCGCTTTTCGCAGGCGGAAACGCAAATGGCGGATCGAAAGTCGGGACACGGGGTCGCGCCAGCCCGGCGCAATGGCAAGCAGCGGCGTCAGTACGAAGTCCCGCTCGCGAAAAGCCGGGTGCGGAATGCGCAGCGAGCGGCTGTTCCAGCGCCCCCCGGACCACAGGATGATGTCGATGTCCAGCCGCCTCGGCCCCCAGCGCCTGAACCGCTGGCGGCCCAGAGCGCGCTCTATCGCCTGCAAGCCGGAAAGCATCTCTTCGGGCGGCAGGGAACTCTCCATCAGCACCGCGCCATTGACGAAGATGCGCCGTGACGGCCCGATAGGCCGGGTCTGCATGACAGGGGCCACGCTGAGAACCGGGCCCAGTTCCGCGATCAGGCGAACCGCGCCGCTCAACAGGCATGCCGGGGTCATCCGCGCCGACAGCGGCCGGTTCGATCCCAGAGCAAGGGCGTAAACATGACGGGTGCTTGTCTTGACCATCGGACAGCGCCTATCCCGTCGCCATGACGCTGCAAAGTCCTATCCCGCACAGCGAAGCGCCGCATGATTGTCCGCTCTGCCCGCGTCTGGCCGCTTTTCGTAAGCAGAATCGCGCGGAACATCCCGGCTGGTGGAATGCGCCGGTTCCGGTTTTCGGTGATCCGCTGGGCCGAATCGCGATCGTCGGCCTTGCGCCGGGCAAGACGGGGGCGAACCGCACGGGCCGGCCCTTCACCGGGGATTATGCGGGCGATCTGCTGTTCGCCACGCTCGCCAAATTCGGCCTGACCCAGGGCGTCTATGAGGCGCGGCCCGACGACGGGCTCATGCTGCGCAACGTCATCATCCTCAACGCGGTCAAATGCCTGCCGCCGCAGAACAAGCCGCTGCCGGAGGAGATCCACAATTGCCGCGCCTTCCTGAAGCCTGCGGTCGCCGCCTTGCCCCATGCGCAGGTCTTCGTCGCGCTGGGCCAGATCGCGCATCAGTCGGCGGTGAAGGTGCTGGGCGGCAAGCTTCCCAAGGCGCGCTTCGCCCATCTGGCGGAGCATCGCATGCCCAGCGGCCAGATCGTCATCGATAGCTATCACTGCTCGCGCTACAATCAGAACACCGGCCGGCTCACCGCCGGGATGTTCGAAGCGGTGTTCGAGAGGGCGGTGGAACTGGCGACGCTTTAGCCGGCGCAATAGGCTGGTCGCGCCTGCAGCTTTCGGACTGAACAGCAGCCTGAAGCGCGCTGCGCCAGATCGCAGGTCGCGCGCTCTAGAGCGTTTTCCAAGCAGATGGAATCATCTGCTGACTCGGAAAACGCGACAAAACAAAAACTTAGAGCAGTCGAGCCGATGCAATCGGATCGGAATCTG
>NZ_LXYF01000062.1:0-36082 GCF_002894065.1 Sphingobium sp. SA916 | reverse complement strand
GAAACGGCGACACCGCCATATCCGGCCTCCGGTTCCGCTTCGCTCCACCTCCGTCCGGATATGGCGGCGATGGGCTTAATACACTAACAAACCAATCGGTTCACTCGGCGGGGGCAGATCACTACGCATGTCCATATATGCGTCTATGTCACTTACACTCAACGATAAGACGCTATTATCCGACCCCCGGTCCAATTGCCATTTAAGGAAGGTTCTTGCTTCCCACATATTTCCTCGAACGGTTTGATCGGTAAATCCTCGTTCGTCTTCCATCCATCTTCTGTAGCCATTAGCTAAATCACCGTGCAGCTTGGCGGACTCCTCCGCAACTTCTGACTGCGGCGGCCATTGCCCCTGTGCAAGGCTGAGGATTTTACAAATCGCTGTTCGGGGAAGCCTATCCCATCGTGGCGAAGGATACCGACCATATTTGGCTTCGAAGCACTCAGTCGCATACCGAATATACTGATCGACATGTGACGGGGTCACAACCTCAATCGGCAGATCAATCTCCGAAAGATAAATCAGAAATTCGGACGCGTAGAGAACATTGTTCTGGGCAGCCACTGGATTGTAGCGCTTCTCGGTCAAAGATCTGGACAGGTCAGCGATCAGCTCATCATGGATATTCAGCACGTTTGTCTCCTCGGTCGTTTCAGACACCGGAGACGTTCGCAACAAAAATAATGCGCAGCAACGCGGTTAGAAAACGGCGTAATTCTCGTGCATAGCTGACTTCCTTCGCATTATTCCAACCTCGCGATAATACGCCTTATGCGCAGCTGGGCATAAAGCATACCAGCCATTGGCAAATTCCACGGCCTCGTTCCAGTCATAGCCATGATCCGTGCGGCCGATCAGAATAGCCTGATCAAGTCGCGTGCCGCCACCCCGTGCCACCTTCGCTTGCGTGAAGGCGAAATTGCGGGCCTGCCGTTCGCATTCGGTTTGACGCGCAATCGCGTTCGTAACTGGCCGCATGGCGACCACCCGTTCGCGCGTCCGGGTCATGCGCAAATCCAGAGGGGCGTCGTTCGGGAGGTCGGGATAGGCACGCCAAGCGGCAGCGATCATTTCCGCATGCTCGGCGGTTCGGCCTCGGCTGATCCAACAGGCGGGATCGGATGCGATGAAGCTTTTGGTGTCCATGGGTGGCGTTCCTGATTGTCGCATGCGCCAGCAGGCTGGTCGCGGCAGCCCCATCATCCGTAGGATGGGAAGGCGTTGGCGGACCGGCGCCGTCAAACGGCGAGACGCGGCTTGGCGCAGCAGGGCAGCTTGAGGTCGCGGCAAACCCGGTCAGCCAATCGGTCCGGGGTGAGCAGCTCCTGAACCGAAGCCCAGTGGTTGCGTTCTCCTATGTGATCGTCGCGGCCCCGCACGCGACGAAAGCAGATTTCATGGCCAGGGCCAAAAGGAGAGATCGACAATTGCATCCACAGATTTTGGCCATGCAGGGTGATGTCGCCCGATACCGCCGGCCCCGCCGGGTTGGAACGAATGCTGTAGGCCCCCGGTGCAAGCCCCAACGCATCGGCAAAGCGAAGCAGAGCGCGGCGCCCTTCGGCGTGAAAGGTGCGTTTGGCCGGCGCGTCATACGCGACGCCGCGCTGACAAAGGACGGGCAATGTCGGGCTGCCGCGAATGGCGGCGATCTCCGTCATGCACGCCTGCCGCATCTCGGCCTCGGAGGCCTTGCTCGCGCACACGGTGCTGAAATGGCGGGCCAACAGAATGACGGCAGGATCGCACTCAATGTCTTTGCCCGCGTTGCGACAATCGGTGATCGCCGCTTCAAGCACGTGAAGTGTTGCGGCGATGGTCGTGCATCCGCTCGGATCAAGGGCCTGGGCGTGGCGAAAGGCAACATCGTAGCTCATGATGGGGTCTCCGGCTTCAAGCGCAGGGCGCGCTCCTTCCACCTCGATCCCCCTCCTCTTTGCCGATCTGGGCCAGCAGCCGTTTTTCTGCGGTTCATACCCCATCGGCAGTATGGCTTGCGCGGGCGATCGACATTAGCATCGCCGCGTCGCGCCGGGGGGCCAATGCCGTGGTTATGAATTTGATCGATTTGATACAGGCTGGGACGATCGACGTGCGATTGCCCAGCGTATCCCCCTTGGCCTCCGACGATGATCGCTCCGCCGCGCTCAATTCAACCGGCGTGCTGACGGTGATCGGCGGGGCGTTTCAGGTCGATCGCTTGGCCGCAGCGCTGATCGCCACCACCGGCAAATGCACATCGCTGGAAGGGCAGGTCACGCAACAGGTCGAAACGCGCCATGTGCTGGCGCAACCCTGGAACTACAATCGCATGGTCAGCGCCATCACGGCGCGGCGCGAGGAAAGGCCCGCGGGTCCCATCGAGGTGATGCGCGTCAGCGGCGCACGACTGCCAACACTCTATATCGTCCTTGCCGGTGAACATGAGGTGTTTGCGGCGCGACAGGCCGGCGATGAGCAAATCCCGGTTCAGATCCTGGGTGACTATCAGTGCGACTTCCAGAATCACTTCATTCAGTCGGGCCATCTCATGGACTTTTCGTCCGGAGAGCTCACCCCTGTCTCGCCTGAGGAACCATGGTCCGGCGCAGCCGAGTGGGAGGATGCGAAGCTCGCTCCTGACGTCATGCAGATCATCCAGGCGTTGGGCGTGCGCGTGATCGCCTCGGATCGTTCAGACCAGGATAAACGGGAGCGCGCGAACGGACATGATAATGACGGCTGACATCATGCCGCTGCGCGGATAGCCGTTCCTCCGAACGCATCCCTGCGACTATGGTAGATCTCGGCCGCCCATGTTTGGATCCAAGGCTCGACCAGCGCATCATGGTCGAGTTCACCCTGTTCGATCAAGGATTGGATCTCGCCCCGCGCCTGCGCGATCGCCGCTTCCCACCCATCGGCCGGCAGGGCATCCGTGATATTGGGAGCGTTTATGGGCAGAGCTTTTGGCGCATCGCCAAGCCGCTCGGCCTGACGGCCCAGCCAGGTCTCAAGATGGTCCGCAACGAAGCGGTCGGTCTTTGAGATGCCCCGGCTCAGGGCCTCGCGACGCGCGCTGGTGCCATAGGCCTGGCTGTCAATCGAGCGGATCCGCTTCCCGAACGGAAGCAGATAGGGAATGGCCGGGCCTTTGACGCCGAACAGATGGAGGCGGGTTGACGGCGGCAAGATCCGGTCGAGATGCTCGACCACCGCGATCAACCCTTCAGGTCCGGCGACCTCGCGACGGCACATGCTGCCGACACCGATAAGCGGCGCACGCTCGATCAATCCCCATAGCGCGTCGAGGCAGCGCTCATAATCGCAGGGTCGACGGCCCTGGATCACCGGCATCATGGTCGACAAGATACCATGATCATCGGCGCGGCGGCAGCATTCGAAATTGGCCGCGATGGTGCGTGACAGCCGTTCAAGCACCTGTGCGCGGTCAGCGGCAATTTCCTGTTCCACGCAATAGTCGGCGCTGGCCCACCATCGGAATGGAAAGGCGGCGGCAAGCGCCACATAATGGGCGATCGACCAGGGGAATGCTCCATAGCGCGCCGTCGCGACGAAACCCGCGCTGTCGAGATGAAGCGATGCCAGCGGACGAGCGTTGGCGAGCTGCCCGGTTCTCCATCTCGTCCAATCGCGCCATCCCTTGCTCGCGGAATATCTGGAAAGGCAGTTGGCCGAAATAAGCGCCGGTTGCCGTAGCGCAACCACGCGGTCGAGGATCGGCCCCTTGCCCAGATGCGGCAACCCGACGATGATCTCCATCGTCACGGCAACGGTTCGGCGCCGATCGCCGTGAAGCTGTTGACGATCTGGCAGCTGTCATAGCGCTCGGCATCGACCAGGGCACGATGGTCGATCATCTCATAGGTCGCATGTCCCAGATGATCGACGCTAAGCACCCGTCGGCCGATGACCCCGGTCTTCCCCTCCGGCACCCAATCGGCATGAGAGCCGAAGGCGGCGACCACCACGACCTCGCCGATCACGGCTTCATAGGCCGCGATCGCGCGCAGCACATGACTGTCGCGGGGCGTGACTGGCTTGCCAGTAAAGTCACTGTAGGCCTGCGGCCGCCAGGATCGAACGGTGTCGTGCGCCAGCAGGATTGCCGCGCCCATGGCCGGCCGATCGACCCGGCGCAGTTCGGCCTCGAAACCCAGATAGACGAGCGCCCAGTTAACGTCCTCCTCGTAGAAGGGCTCGTCGCGCCGGAGCGCATCGGGCATCGCCGCCTGCCGCTGCTCCGACAAGAGGATGCCACCGTGGCTCGGGGTCGACACATGCCAGATGCCGGGCGCGATCTGATCGGCGCTCTGGATGGCGCCCCAAATGCTCATGGTCGGCTGGGCTGAGGGTAGGAAGATCGTCATGTTGTACTCCTTTTTGCTTCACGGCTTCGCTCCCCCTCTCCTTCTGCCGGTCGAACCAAGCTTGACCCGGCGAATTGTTCTCTATATGTTCTTTTCCGAGGAGATGTGCCCATGAGCCTTGAGAAAGACATTCGCCGCCATTTTGATCTCGACATTGGCCTGCGCGATGCCGCGCTCGACGCGGAAAATCGGCCGACGCGCCGGATGATCGCCAACGCCTGCATCAACATGCCGGTGGAGGACGCCTATTATTCGGTGCGGGAACTGCGGGAAGCCGCGCAGTGGGTCCTTGATGGCGCCGCAGCGGGAAAGCGGAAGCTGATGTCGATCCTGTCGAACGACAATTGCGACGATTTCCAGCGCTGCATCTATTTCTGCCTGGCGGGCCGCGGGGTGATCGAGATGCTCGACGATCTCGAATGGCTCGAAACTCTCCTCGAACCGCGCGGGCGGGTCGCGGGTGAACAGATGCGCCTGAAGATCCCGACGATGCCGGTCAAACGGCCCTATGTCGCCGATGAACCGGACGGACCAATGATCGGAATGGCCGAGGATTTCCGACAGGGTCCATCCTGGTGGATGGACGAGGCGTTGCGCCGCTAGGCGTCACTTTCAGGCTGCGGGGTCGATCCGGCCTCGCAGCTTCCCGCCGGAACTCTGCATCGGATCCAGCAGGTTCAATCAGCCGATCAAGCGGCTTAATCCTTCGCCTTCTCCGGCTCTTCCCGGCGGCGCAACTCATTCTCGACCGCCTCGCGGACAAATAGCGCGAAGCGTCGGTTGCCGACCAG
Organism: Sphingobium sp. SA916; assembly: GCF_002894065.1. NCBI lineage: Bacteria > Pseudomonadati > Pseudomonadota > Alphaproteobacteria > Sphingomonadales > Sphingobiaceae > Sphingobium > Sphingobium sp. SA916. Next base: position 30,918 of record NZ_LXYF01000062.1, on the reverse strand, counting down.
CGCATCGATACGGCTGATCGTCTCTTCCGATAGCCTGACCGTAGTCGGCTTCATTCCAAGCGGCCTTCGTCCCATTGCTTCGTCGCTAACGGTCATATCTGCAATCTCCAAGCCAAAGCTATTGACGCCACCGTTTATTTACATATACGACGTCGTTTATGCAATAAACGGTGGCGTATATTGCCATTCGGCCAATCCGCTGGTTGGCCCATCGCAATGGAATCGCCGCGAATCATGTGGAAAGCGCCGGGACCGTGCCCTGTCCATCCCGGCTTCTCCGCAAGGACCGCATCGGATGCGGAAAAGGAGGCGCATATGGATGAGTTTGATCCCCGCCCGTCACGCCGCGATCTTTTGCGGGCACTCACGGCCGCCCCGGTTGTGGCAGTCGTATCGCCCGCAAGCGATGCGCTGGCCGTGCTGCACACGCAGTATGAAGACCAGCCAGCCACCCTTGCGCGGACCAGGGAGGGCCGAAGTCTGAGCCGGTTCCGCTATCATAATGCAGAGTCCTTCTTGTGGGGATTGAACCAGGGCATCTGCGGCAATGACGTCGGCGAAATGCTGTATCGATCCGGCATTGTCGTCCAACTGGGCCTGTCCTCCTACTTGCTCGACATCGGCTTTTCCGACGAATGGAATGCGCGGCACATCCGTCTCGATGTCGCCAAGTCGCTTGCCTATGCCAACGCAACCGGCTTCGGGCATGGCTGCCCGGACATGGCGCGGTTAGCAGCCGTCCTTTCGCCATATTGGAAGTGGGGCCATGCCCATCGATTTGAAGCGCGACCGGACGATGGCGGCTTCACGACAAGCAAGGTTGCACCATTGCTTCGCACGCTGCTCGACCATGTCCATGATGTGACCGGCCATCGCCGCCCGAATGGTTGGCGGCGCGAACAGCGTGAGGTGCAGGCATGATGCCGCACACCCACCGGACATCAGCAATCTCCCCATTACCCCGGGAGACTGCCAAGACCCGACCTGACGCGGCGAGGCTGGTGGCCATCGACGCCGCCGTGAACGATCTGCCCGCGCTGATGGGCGAGATTTTCCTGCTGTGCCGAGATGATGATCTGTCCTTCGCGGAAATTGCGGGCCGCCTGTCCATCGATGCTTTAGCCGTCCAGGCGTGCCTCGCCGAAGCGCTGGCCATGGTCGCGACGGTGATGGACGGGGAGAAGCCCAGTCGCTCGCAAAACGCAAATATCGAGCCTGCGGAACGGGCGCTGCGACAGCGGCACCGCGCCTATTGCGAGCAGGCGTTGCGCATCCGGGGAAGGCGGGAAATCATAGCATGGGGCGATGCTGAAGATGACGACCTGCTCGTGAGGCAGGCGGTTCTGGCGACGATGCCAGTGCAGGTCCGCGAGGCTTTTCTGTTGAACCGGCTCGAGGGACTGAGCTATGCAGACATCGCTCGACGCCAGCGGACCTTCAAATGGATCGTCAGGCGTCGAATGTTGCGCGCCATTCGAGCCATTGCTCAAAGCCCGCTCTCCTATGCCGACTGGCTGAAGGAACAAGGGCGTCGCCTCACGACACCATCTGCAATTCAACATGATCATCCTGCGACGGTGCCGTCGAAACCCTGAAGGGTTGGAGCGCATCTCCGGTTCGGATGACGCTCACGGGGCAGAAGCCCTGATCGAAGATCCGCGATGCGATGCGCTCCGCATTTTCGCGGCTGCACAGGGCGCGGCGCTTGGGCGAGATGGGTTCATCCTTGGCGAACATGACATTCCCTCATCGGTGCAACAGGATAGACGGCCTCCCCTTCATCCGAAGACCGTCTTATGGACCCGGGTCGTCGGCACGATGAGCCAGTGCCGATCCATGAAGTGGTTGATATGGCAAAGGCTGCCACCTTGGGCGTCGCGGAAGCGCATGGTGCGGCCACGCTTTTCGACGATGAATTGATCGCGTGTCTCTCCGTCGGTGAACCGCAATGGGGATGCCAAGCGCACCCGGTCGCCGCTGCGGAGGGCACGGGAGCGAAGACGCAATCGGGCAAGGCAACGCCGGCGCCAATCGAGCGCATATTCGCTGTCAGTCGTCGTCAGCAGGCCCAGAATATCGGCGGGGCATTCTGCTTCGTGCGGCCCTGCGGATTCGCTCATATCCTTATATCCGAAATTCTCACCGCTTGGGCTGCGGGGACTCCATTTAACGAGACAGACGACAGCGAAGACCTCACCCGGAATACCGTTGGTGATGGACTGCACCGCTGCATAATAGACGCGGTTCCCTGGACAGGAAGAAGCCAGAACCCGAAGACCCTGCGTCGTGCCATCTTCCAATTCACGTTCATAGGTGAGTTGAGCATCCAGATAGGCGCTCGCGGTCTTGTAACCGCCCATCGAGCTGAACGGCATGGTGAGCCATCCCATGGCTTATCTCCTGTGTTGAATGTTAGCCGGTCAGGGCCAGTCATAGGTCGGAAGGTTGGCAATCGGCTCGCAGTCGCGGTCGAACTGATCCAGGTTATCCCGATGCCCTCGGCAAAAGCGAGGCATTCCTGCAGCCGCTTTGGCATCAGTTCACGGCTGGTCGACTTGACCCAGATGAACCAACCATATTCCGACCAGCGTTCGGCACGAGATGACTTTGCCATAGGCCTGGATCGGATTTCTGACCGGGAGGATGGACGACTTCGACATGACGGTCCAAGGCCTCGGCGACAGCTGGCGTAACATGGGCCGTCGAGAGGTGAAGCATTTTCGAGATTTCCAGGGCCATGATGTGTCTCCCGATCAGGCGGCCAGCGCGGCCGGGTGGTCCGCAGCGGCAGGCATAGGTTTATTGACCTCATCTGTGCTTTCGCTGAATTGTCGCAGATAGGTAAAGGCCTGCTCGGCCTTGGACGCCGCGTGGATGATCGCGGTCGTGTCCGCTTTCAAAACGGAAATCCATTGACCTACGTAGCTTGCATGACTATCATGCAGTTCATGGGGCAGTCCAAGATCAGCACAAATCAGACCTGAACCTATTTCGGCGACGAGTTCTTCGAAGCAATAAGCCTTGTCGCCAAATCTCTTGCCGAATACTCTTGCCAGGCGTGACGCGGAACCGGACCAGTGCAGGCTTTCATGCGCGCGAACACTGGCATAATAATCCATCGACTTGAATGATCGCGGAGCGGGCAGCTGAATATAATCCCGTGACGGATTATAATAGGCTTCATTGCCGCCATGGCGGACATCAGCGGGTATGGCGTTGAAGAAGCGATCGATCTCAGCCTGCCGTGCCGATGGGTCGATAGGTGTGTCCGGCAGGACCGGTGGATAGTAGAAGTCGGGCAGGCCATCGACCTGATCGCAATTATAAACGACATAGTGGCGCAGGAAGCGAAACTTGCGATCACGTTCCTCTCCGGTCGCTGGATCATTCTTCCTTTTGGTAAAGGCCGAATAATAGACGGAGAGCGAACCGGACTCACCGGACCGCACATTGCCACCAAGCTCCTCGGCTTGCCGGCGGGTCATCCAGAAGCGCGAGCGATAGCCGCAGGCGTCAGCAATCGCCCAGAGATAAAGATTATTGATGCCGGTGTACGGCGTGCCGCAATGGCGCAGCGGCCGGCCACCGGCGCCAGTGACAGCCCAGGGCCGTTTCCAGGGCGCCACACCTTCTTCCAGCTTGCGGATAATGAGCGCGGTGATTTCTGCCGCGACCTCGCGGCTTGTCTTCTTGGACGCCATGGCCGTTCCCCTAAGGTGCGAGGCGTGGACCCGCCGACGGGTCGATCGTGCCGGCGGGTCGTCGGGAGAGAAGGGGCGATCGATCAGGCCGCTTCAGCCGCGTCATCCACCGCTTCTTCTTCGGCGGTCTCATCGACCGCATCGTCTTGTCCGGTTTCGTCGTTCCGTTCGCCGGCCTCGGGGTCCTGAGCCTCGACCGATTCCGCTGGCTCGACGCTGTCGGCAGCGGTGTCGCGGAAGCGCATGATGTCCGGAACCCAGGCGAGAGCCGCTTCCTTCACCTCCGGTTCGACGATCGACTCGCCGGCGAACAGTTTATGGCAGCTCGCGGAGATCTCCGGCTTCTTGAGCGTCGCATGCCGCGCCATGACGGCCGGTCCCCCAACCTCATTGAGCAGCGCCAGCGTCGAGGCCTTGGGAATGCGATCGAAATAATTTTCCGACGTCGGCCGCCACCAATGGGCGGAGTCGATTTCGAGTATGGTACCGAGCCGATCGTGGAGAGGCACCTGCTCGTTGCGATATCCGGCCTTGGCCTCCAGCGACATCGCCACCGCGAAAGCAAGCCATGCCGCCTTGCTATCATCATCCAGGGCGCGGAATGCCTCGAAGCGATCGATGACCGACTTGTGATCCTTCCATGCGACATTGAGGCCATCATGGGCCTCGGCAAGATAATCGCGGGCATGGGAAGCAGGCACCGCACCCGAAACAGGATCCTGCGGCTTGCCGGCCCGGATAGTGGAGCCGACCGGGTCCGAGCCGTAACCGCGCTCGTCGACCATGCAGAAGATTGCATAGTCGAGCGCAAGCGCTGGTTCAGCCAGGAGGGCCGCTGCCAATATGTCGCGGCGCTGCATCGCGAGTTCATCATAGAGACGGGCGCTGAGTGGCTTGCCGCCGGGCGCGACATTTTCCGGCGGAAGGCTGGGCGCTGGGGAGGCACCGCCCCCGCCCGAGAGGCTGGTTCCCTCGCTGCCATTGCCAGTGCCCCTCCCCTCCTCGGCCTCGGTACGGATGGGCTGCTCGCTATAATAGCAGCTGTCGAGCTTCATCGCGCCGTCGGGCTGGAGGGTGAGGAAAAGGCCGACCAACGGCTTATAAGCGTCGGGCAGGATGGGAGCGCGATTGTCGATTTCCTGCCATTCGGCAAAGAGCGCGTCATCTTCGCTGTTGAGCGTATCGTAGGCTTCTTCGGCCAAATCCTCATCTTCGAGCTCGGTTTCGATCTCCTCGCGGCGCACCTCGATCGCCTGAAGACGCTCGGCCTGTTCCAGGGTCAGCTCGGGCTGCGGGAGATGGACGCGGTACAGTCCATGCGCCGCGCTATGGGTATAGCTGCTGGCAATCGGGCGGATCCAGGCAAGGCCGCTCTCTTCGCCCAGGCGCGCGGCTTCCGCTTCCATGATCTCGCCGGCGAGACGGTGGGCGATTTCCGGGTCGATCCAGCGATCGCCATTTTCGCTGAAGAGATCGCGGTCGATCCGTCCGCCTTCCGCCTCGTAGCGCTCGTGCCCGACGAGAATGGCGATCGCGTCGCTGGCGTTCATCGTCTCGTTGCTGATGGCACGGCGGATGGTATCGGCCGAGGTGTAGGAAATATTGTAACTGTCCCAGACGAGCAGTTGCTTGTCGCGATTTTCGGTCGAAGCGAAGGCCTTAGCCATATCGAGCGTAATCTCGCCTTCGCTGAGCGCGGTGAAGATTGGTTCGGCAAGCGAGGCGAGCCGCAGCCGGCCTTCCACGAAGCGCCGGGTGACACCGAAGCGTTTCGCGACCCCGTCGATATCGCCGCTCGTGCCGATGAAATGCTGGAAGGCCCGGCATTCTTCGGCTGGCGTCATCCGCAACTGCTGGAAATTGGCAGCGGTCGAGGTTTCGGTGAGTGTCGCTTCGTCGCCCTGGAGAACCTTCACTGGCACATCATAGGCGCCCGCATCAATGTCACCCTGTTCGGCGAGCAGCATGAGCGCGCGCAGCCGGCGGCCGCCGTCGAACACCTCAAAGGTGCCGCGTGGCTTCTTCGCCGGCGTGACCAGCAGATTCTGGAGAACGCCGCGCGCGTCAATATCGGCGGCCAATTGCGGGATCTGAAGCTGATCATCGGGCCGCTTGCGGACGTTGATGGGGGAAAGGCGGAGCTTGGAGAGCTTGATGGAATCGATCACGGGGGTAACTCCTTCTGGCGTCCGGTTCAGCCCGGACACCCTCCCCGCTCCCCCTTCCCTTTCATCGCATCAGGTTGGTTCGAGGATTTTCCCCAGGATCAACTCCGCTTCGGCCACCGGCAAAAAGACCCGAGTCCGAAACTGGATGATTTCAGTGAAGGCGCCCAACGATTTAAGCCAAGGCAACTGGGCCGCCGGCGCCCCGACCAGTTCGATACGCGGCTTGCCGTTCACGATCGCCCGCTTGACGGTGATCGCGAAGGGACGGACAAGGTCGACGCTCCGGCCCGACAGAACCGATTTCGCAATCTGGTCCGCCGGGAGATTGTCGGCACGATCCACGCCTAGCTTGGTGTAGAGGTGGGCGACATGTTCATCATAGACCATGCGGCCCAGCCAAGAGCGGCCATCGGCCGTGGCAATGCGGTTGACGATCAGATGATCGCTCGGAAGCGCTGACCAGATGGGCAGCAGCAATCCGGTCGCTATCCGGATGGTCTCGCGTTCCAGCGTCTGCGCAGCTTCATCGGCCTCGGCCGCCCAGCGCTCGGCAAAATCCTCGCGCAAGATGGGTTTCCAGGCGGTTTCAAACATGTCCGCTACGCGCTGATATTCCCGCCGGGTGGGCCGCATCAGCTCGACGCGGGGAATGGGCGTACCGTCATTCTCTTCCATCAGGGAGCGTGCCTGCACCTGTAGCGCCACCTTGCCGGACTTGCCGTTGATCAGAAACTCCGACGCATCATCGGCATCGGCGATCCGAAGGATGCGTTCCAGCGATACGGGCGTTCGGCGTCGGGCAACCTCGATGGTGATAAGATGCGAGGTGGCGCCGCTGAGCGGATCGGTGCGCAGCACGGTATCATCAAGGATGGTCGCATCATCAACCAACATGGTTTCGACGCCGACATCGAGCCGCCCCGCTTCGCGCGCAGCCGTGACACGGGTTTCGACCAGCGTCAGGAACTCGTCGAAAATCCGGTTCTGAAGATCGATGGGGAGCGCGAGCAAGCGATTGAGCCAGCGCTGGATCGGCGGCAGGTCCTCCTTCAATATGCCGTCCTTGTCGGTCAGTTCGAGCCCGGTCAGCTCCTCGAACTCGGTAAAGCTGACGCTCTGAAGTTTGCCGTTCACGAGCAGGTGGAACCAGCTGGTCAGCGCGGCACAGGCATATTCGCTCTCCAGATTGTCGGCAGGGTCGAACAAGTTTTGGCCGCCGGTCTGGCGCTGGCCGCGCGTGAGCGCACCCAGGCTATCGAGCCGCCGGGCGATCGTGCTGGTGAAGCGCAACTCGCCCTTGCAGTCGGTCGTGACCGGCCGGAACAGCGGGGAGCTGGCCTGGTGGGTACGGTGGGTTCGGCCGAGGCCTTGGATCGCCCGGTCAGCGCGCCACCCCGGTTCGAGCAGGAAATGAACGCGCTGCTCCTGGTTCACCACGTCGAGCGAAGCATGATAGGAGCGGCCGGTGCCGCCGGCGTCGGAAAAGACCAGGATGCGCTTGGTTCCAGCCATGAATGCCGCAGCGTCGGCCTGGGACGAGCGGGTGGATCGGCTTTCCAGCTTCTGCGCGCCACCGCCGGTCGATACCAGCCTTTTGGTCCGCCCGGTGACCTCGGCGACATGGTCATGGCCGAAATGCTCCAGCAGCCCATCGAGCGCGGCCGCGATCGGCGGTAGCGCGCAGATATGCTCTATGAGCCCGGCGCGCGCCGCTTCGGCCTGTGGGTTATAGACAGGATTACCATGATCATCGGTCATCGGCTCCGATCGGGCGGTGCCAGTATCGTCGGTGAAGACCCGCATTTGGCGCGTTGGAAAGGCGCGTTCGAGATAATCCACCATGAAATCGACCGGAGACAAGTCCAAACTAAGCTCCGCCCGCTCATCAGGACTGAGCGCTCCAAGGCGACGATCGAGAATGGACTCTGCCGTGGTCACAAGCTGCAGCACCACCGATTGACCCTCGCGCAAATGGTGATCGACCGCAGCGATCACTGTCGGCAATTTCATCGAGAGAAGCACTTGGCCGAAGAAGCGCTGCACCGTGCTGTGCAGGCGCGACCGCGCCGCGGCATTGGCGCCGCTATTGAGGGTCGTGTTCTCAAGGCCATCGACAACGCCGGTCTGTTCAAGCGCCGCCTCCATATTGCGATGAATGACCGACCACGCCGAACTATAGATGTCGTAGATCTCGATCTGTGCCGGGGTCAGGCTGTGCTTGAGCACATCATATTCAACGCCGGCGAAGCTCAGCGCCCGGCAAAGGTAGAGGCCCATGGCCTTCAAATCACGCGCCACCAATTCCATGGCCGCAATGCCGCCCTGACGGATGTCGGTGATGAACCGTTCCCGATCGGCGAAGGCCGTTTCTGGTCCCCACAGCCCCAGGCGCACCGCATAAGCAAGATTGTTGACCTCGGAGGCGCCGGTGGCCGACGCATAGAGGACGCGAGCGAGCGGAAGATGGTTCTGGAGCCGGACGCCGCAGATACCCTGTTGCGATCCAGCCTTGGCGCCAAGAGCCCCTTCCCCGCCTGCCACGCCGCCCATCTCATGGGCTTCGTCGAAGGCTATCACGCCTTCGAAATCAGCCCCTGCCCACTCAATGATCTGCCGCAAGCGGCTATGATCGGATCGCATCGAGCGGAGGGTCGGATAGGTGACGAACAACACCCCGTCCTGGAGCGTGATGGGCTCGTCGATCTTCCAGTTGTTGATCGGCTGGATATCGGCTGCGACGCCACCGAGCGCAGTCCAGTCGCGGCGCGCGTCTTCGAGCAGCGGCTCATTCTTGGTAACCCAGATGTTGCGGCGACGGCCGGCGAGCCAATTGTCGAGGATGCAGGCGGCGACCTGCCTCCCCTTCCCTGCCCCGGTGCCGTCGCCCAGGAAAAAGCCCTTGCGATAACGGTCGCCATCTTCGGCTATGACAAGGCCAACGCCCTCCTTGTCAGGCCTGGAGCGTCCCGGCTGGAATTGCGACCAGGCGTGGCCGGCATAGACGACGGTTTCGAGCTGGGATGCGGAGAGCAGCCGTTCCGTGACGGTCCGTTCGGGCAAATGCGGGACGTAGCTTGGGATGGGCGCCGGGATCGACCCCATGGCGATCGACTCCACCAGTGCGGTCGGATGTTCGCCGGCGGATGTGAAAGCTATACGGCTGGGCCGATAGGGAAGATAGATGCCGGTCTGTTCGAGCAGCGGCGCCGGGATATCGAGCGGCGTGTAATCGACCGGCAGGACATCATTTTTCACCGGCGCATGCCAGGGTCGTGGCGCGGGCTTGGTGCTTTTGACCGCGCGGAACAGGGAGATGCCCGCGCTACGTTTGGGCGCGGGGGCCGTGACGGTCCGAACCTCCGAGCGCGCAGCAACCGTGCAGCAATCTAGGAAATCCGCAACGGAGGCCCGCTGGATCGTCGATGGAACTGTGCCGCCCGGCACTTTGTCGATCACGAACAACCTGACGGCGATCGATGTGCCATGCTTGGTGTAGCATTTTTCCAAGCGCAGCGAGGTTCGCACGCTTGTATCGCGCAGGGTGGTTTCGAACTGGTCGCGCATCCGACCGTTGTTGCTGAACCAGTCGGGCATGATAGTGACGAGTCTTCCACCTGGGCGAAGCATCCTGAGCGCGGCCTGGAGATGACGAACGGCGGCATAGTCATCGGCACCGCGTCCAAACGAGCGCGCGAAAGGCGGATTCATGAGAACGAGCGTCGGCCGCTCGATTGATGCGAGGGTGGAATTGAGCGTCGCCCCGTCATGGCCGGTGATGCTGGCATGAGGGAATGCGGAGGCGAGCCGCGCGCGGCGGGCTGGATCCAGTTCGTTGAGGTGCAACGATTCATGTGGACCGCACTGGGCGATCAGTAGGCCGTTGCCCGCGCTGGGTTCCAGGATGATGTCATCGTGCTGCACATCTGCGAGCACCACAGCCAGCGCAGCGATATCGACGGGGGTGGAGAATTGCTGCCAGGCAATCTGTTGCTCGCTGCGCACCGTCTGGGTGGGCAAGCGGTCAACCAAGGTGATGGCGGCTCGCACCTCGGTCAGCGATGATGGCGGCGTCGGTTGCCGCACCAGATGCAGCGCCAGCGCATGTTCAAGGATCTCGAAGCTGTCGCGCTGGGTCCAGCGGCCGTCGGCATCGCTTCCGCCGAAGGCCTGCACCATGGCATCATTGAGGTGGCGACGTGTTATCGGTTCATTGCCGTCAAGATGGCGACAAAGCAAGTCAGCGGCCTCGCGGTCGGCGCGGGCGGTTGCCTCGAACAGGTCGGTCATGAAGATCTCCGAAGGTTGGCTGCCCTCCTGGCAGCTGCACCTTCTCCCGATCCCCCTCCCCTTTCCTGTCCCGGACCGTATCAGCCAGGAAGGTTCGCCCCCTGCTCCATGCGGGCGGCGAGAAGCTCGGCCCAATCACCGAAATTCACGGACGGCGGAGCATGGTGGATAGCGAGACGCGGCCGAGCATAGCGCTGAGCGGCCACGTTGGCGGCACGGAGGCCCTCAGGATCATTATCGTGGGCGAGCATCAGGATCTCGACATGATCAGGGATGATCAGCTGATCAAATCGGCGCGCGCCGAGGGACGCCCAGCAGGGAATGTTGCGCAGCAATGTGAAGGCGCGGGCGTCTTCGAAGCCTTCGGCAATCCCCAGAATCCGGCGAGGATATCCACCCTGCCACGCACCGTGCCGGGGCGTTCCCAGCATCGCCTTGTGTGTGTAGTCAGCCGTTTCCGGGTCGAGGAATATTCGCTGAATCGCCGTCAGTTGCCGTCGCTCGCGAACTGCGACCAGCAAAGCGGGTAGGAACTGGGTGTGAGGTTTGGGCAAATAGGGACAGCGCGGATGATAGCGGACATCCGGCGGAATCGTGGTGAAGTGACGCCGCGCCAGATGGCGTTCGCCAAGCGTGTTACGAACGTCCACGGCCTCGTTCCAGACGCGAACGGCGTTGCCGGTGCCAGCCCGGCTTGTCGTTTCAGGTGGCGTTCCGCGCTGGGTGATGCGAACCCGGGTCAATTCTCGAAGAACGTCCTCACGGGTGCAGCCGGCAAAGCAGGTGACCAATATACCCCGATCGCCCTGCCGAAGGGATAGACTCGGATCATTGTCGGCATGGGCCGGGCACCGGCACATGGCAATGGGACCGTGCCACCTGCCACCAAGGGCCTGGACCAGATCGACGAGTTCCTGGGATGGTTTGTGCGCAATGAGGGACATAAGCATTTCTCCTGCTCATGCCCCTCCCCCTCTTCTCTCTTCAGAGGTGGCCTGGCAAAACTGGACAGTGAGCTAAGTGGATTTTCTGCCTGACGGCGGCCAGGATGGCCGCGAGACAGGAGCAGAGATGAGCAAACGACCCCGCCGGAACCACAGCCCGGCTTTCAAGGCGAAGGTGGCATTGGCTGCCGTGAAGGGCGAGAAGACGCTGGCCGAGTTGGCGCAGCAATTTGACGTGCATCCGAACCAGATCACGACGTGGCGTAGCCAGTTGCTGGAGGGCGCAGCAGGCGTGTTTGGTTCGGGCAACGCGTCGGAAACGGGCGAACCGCCGGTCGACGTGAAGACGCTGCACGCCAAGATCGGCGAGTTGACGCTGGCGAATGATTTTTTGGCCGGCGCGCTCGGGAAGGCCGGTCTGTTGCCGAGCGCAAAACGATGATCGACCGTTCGCACAGTTTGCCGCTGGCCCGGCAGGCGCGGGAACTGGGGATCAGCCGGGGGAGCGTCTATTACCTGCCCAGGCCGGTCTCGGCGGCGGATCTAACGATCATGCGGCGCATCGACGAGTTGCACCTCGAATTTCCATTCGCAGGCAGTCGGATGCTGCGCGATCTGCTGCGGCAGGAAGGCATCGGGATCGGCCGCCAGCATGTCGCCACGCTGATGAAGAAGATGGCGATCGAGGCGATTTACCGTCGCCCGAACACATCGAAGCCGATGCCAGGGCACAAGATCTACCCCTACCTGCTGCGCAAACTGCCGATTGTGCGGCCCAACCAGGTCTGGGCGACGGACATCAGCTACATCCCGATGGCGAGGGGGTTCGTCTATCTCGTGGCCATCGTCGATTGGTTCAGCCGGAAGGTCCTGGCTTGGCGGGTGTCGATCACGATGGAGGCCGACTTCTGTGTCGAAGCATTGGAGGAAGCGCTCGCGCGCTTCGGAAAACCGGAGATTTTCAACACCGACCAAGGCAGTCAGTTCACTTCGCTCGCCTTCACCAGCGTGCTGCACCGGGAGGAAATCGCCATCAGCATGGACGGACGGGGCGCATGGCGCGACAATGTGGTGGTCGAGCGCCTGTGGCGCTCGGTGAAATACGAGGAGGTTTACCTCCGCGCCTACGCCGCGGTCAGCGAAGCCCGGGTATCGATCGGTCGTTATCTGAACTTTTACAACGCAAGGAGGCCGCATTCGAGCCTTGGTGCCCGGACCCCGGACCAGGCATATTTTGACAACCTGCCGCTGGCGATGGCAGCATGAGCCAAAGGCCAGCGAAGCTAATTTGGCCGCCGATATGGGGCGTCACTCCGGTCGGGCTACGCCCTCCCTACATGACGCCCCATATCGGCAGTGCGAGCAAAGAACCGGCAGACGATCCACTTATCAAGTGCCGATCCCTGTTCAGACCAACCCGGCCACCTCTCTTCCGGCCTCGCTACGGCCATGGCAGCTACAATTCGCGCGTGCCTGGGTCCGGTGCCAATGACCAATAACCCTTAATATGAGCGTGCCGCGGACGCTCTTATTAAGGGTTATTGCTGCAAGCCTGAATATGGATTGCTTTGCGTGCCGGTCCCATCGGCGAACGCGGCGGTAACATCTCCTCGATGCCGATACCTGCAGGACGCGGACGGGCTACCGCGGCAATCCTCTAATGCATGAATGAAGGGGGCCGCATCGCGGCCATGGCGCGCATTTGCGGGCGAAGGGCAAGTTCGGGTTGGATGCAAATAGCTTCTGCGCAATCCCCACGAAGGAGCGCGTCGATGGCCTTTCGTGCCTCTGGCTGTGACCGATGGAATGGATAGCCGGCGTCGTTCGACGTCCTCATTATGCCCTCTCCTACGAGTCGTTGGACGGGGAGCATAGGTCCAGCAAGCGCCATGTCGAAGCATTATTCGTGAGTGTGTCGGCGGCGGTTTCCATCGTCTCGTACACGTGAGCGATGAGCGTTCCCGAGTACCGGCTACGACTGCCTACGAAAGCAAACCGGCTCGGTCACGATGGACCATTGAATATTAAGATTATCACTGTATATTGATAACCGAGATATTCGAATGGAACAGATGATGGCATCGATCCCCAATAGCGAACTGGCCAGTCTCGGCATTGAGGCGCTGGCCGGTTCTGTGCATGAAATCCGCGAGCGGCTGAAGGGGGCGGACGATGACCAGATCGTTGCGCTCAAGCTCGACCATGGCAGCAAGCGGATTACTGCGGCATTTGCAGAGGCCGTGCGCCTCATTGCACCGATGATCGTACGCAAGATCGCTGATCAGGAAAATGCGACGCTCGAAAAGCTGGTCGACGCCCTTGTCCCACAGGTTCCGTTGCCCGAGCACCTGCTGACCGAAGCGAGGATGAACGCCGAAGCGCGCAAGGCGGTTCTGGAAAGCGGAGAATGGTTGAGCGCTGCCCAACTATCAGAGATTGCTGGTTTTAGCGGACAAAATGCCAGCGCGCAGCCCAACAAGTGGAAGCGCGAGGGCAAGATCTTCGCCTTGCGGCGCAATGGCAGCGACTATTATCCTGGTTACGCCCTCGATGCAGATGCGGGCTATCGCCCTGTCAAGCAGCTCGCGCCAATCCTGAAGCTGTTCGGCAATGATTTGGAAGATTGGGATATCGCGGTCTGGTTCGCGTCTGCGAACAGCTTCCTGGGTGGCGTGGCGCCGAAGGATATTTTGGCGAGCGCGCCTGACCGCGTGCTTGCGGCGGCCGAAGACGAGATGGCAGGGGTGCTGCATGGGTAAGGCCAAACGTCCGGCCACCCCAATGTCCAGCAAGTCCACCGCTCCTGATGTCCCGACAGCGACCCGCGCGGCTGCCGGCATTGGTGCGACGCGGTTGATCAAGGCACCGCCGTCGGACCTCGATAAGTTGGTGAAGCGGACAAGCTGGACATCTGGCGAGATCATTCATCGTGTCCATCCAGATGTGTACACGGCGGATCAGTTTAATCCCGGTCTCAACGGCAATGCGCGGTTCAGTCCGATCTGTGATGCCGCCGGCAATCCTATCCCAACCGTCTATGGCGGCACGACCTTCGAGTGTGCAGTGATGGAAACTGTCTTCCACGATGTCCCCTTTGCAGCGGGCCTGAAGACAGTCGCCAAGCGGAAAATCCGGCATCATCATCATTCGCAGCTCATTTCAGCTGCCGAGCTGACGCTTGCGAACCTCACCAACAAGGCCCTGCGGAAGCTTGGTATCCCACGCGCCGATCTGATTGACACGGAAAAGGATCTCTACCCGCAGACGCGAGCATGGGCCGAAGCGGTTCATGCCCAATGCGCCGACGTGCAAGGCTTATGCTGGGTGTCTCGCCAGGACGACACTGCTCAGGCGATCATCCTCTTTGGGGACCGGCTTGCGCCGGGTCTTTTGACCCTTACCGCGCCATCGGTTGACCTTGTCGGAGATGACGCGACTTATGCGGGACTCGTCAAATTGGCCGACGACATAGGGGTGAAGCTTATCGGCAGATAAGCCGCCGCTGGTTGGAGCGATCAAGTGCCATCGGTCAAACGATTTTCAGATGCGGACTGGATTCTTTGAGAAGGTGAGCCGCAGCGTATCGCTGCGTGACGGGGCTATTGTGCTGCTTCGTCCGAACTCGCGCAAAGCATCCTCACCTTGGCACATGGCCAACCAAGGGACGAGTATGCGGTGATTTGTCCCCGTCCTTTCGCGCCGTGTGCATGTTGAGGCGGGAAATCAGTACAGGGCATTGCCTTTCGCACCTTCTGGGTACGAGGAAAGGTGGCTGCAGATACAGGTGGTTCGTGGCAAAAGAGCATTTTCGAACCTTCCGTCGCAACCTAGTTCGGAAAAAATCTCCTAAACCGGCAATTTATTGACAACCATAGCGATGCTTCATATTTTATTGGCAACCGTACTTCGCGAATGATTCGGCTGGGGCTCCTTTATGATTGATACCGTTTCCAACCTGAAGGCCATGGTCGAAAACGGTGAGGCCCTTAGTGCCCAGTTGAAGAAGGTCGCTTTTCGACCGCGGGCCCGGAAAAATCTCGAATTGACCTTTGGTCCGGGACGCGCAGCGGATTTAATCGGTCGCACTCCCGAGGCGTTGACTAAGGCAGAGGCGAAAGGTCGGCTGCCGGCCCCCAAGATTGGTGCCAACGGTCGGCGCTATTACACGCTCGAGGATCTGACGCTCATCCGTCAGTCTCTCGGGATCATTCCGGGAAAGCAGGCACATGAGCCTGCGGTCGTTTTAGCCGTTCAGAATTTCAAGGGTGGCGTCGGGAAAAGCACGATCACCAAGCATCTGGCCGATTATCTTGCGCTTCAGGGGCTAAGGGTACTCGTCGTAGATTGCGATCCTCAAGCCTCGACCAGTTCCTTGTTCGACGTGGACCAGGAAGAACTCTGGGATAGCGACGAGACGCTTGCGCATTTCTTGGCTCCTTCCGCGCCGCTCAGCGAATTTCGCCGCACCATCCGTGATACCGCTTGGCCAACGACCAAGATCGTCCCGTCGAGCCTAGGCCTGGGTGAAATTGAGTGGCACATGGTCGCAGGCGCGGAAGGGCGCGAAGAGATCATGCGTAGGTTCGGTTTGCTCAGGGCCGGTATCAGTCAAGTTCGCCGCGAATTTGATGTGATGCTACTCGATCCACCTCCAGCAATGGGATTTCTCGGGATGAATGTTATGGCCGCTGCGAGCGGTCTCGTTGTCCCGGTTCCGGCCCGGCAGCTCGATTTTCTATCGACAATTCACTTCATGACCAACATTGCCGACACGCTGGAAGCTCTCAATGAATATAACATGGGCGTGAATTACGACTTTATTCGAGTTGTTGCCTCAAATTACTCGCGATCCGCCGATGGGGAGGCCGGTATGCTGCGTATCTTGCAGCAGATGTGCGGCACGAACATGTTGACCAATCCCATTCTAGCGTCTGAAGAAATCAAGAATTCGGTACAGGAGTTCCGGTCGGTCTATGAGTCCGACAAGCCGATCTCCTCGCACAAAACCTTTACCCGTTGCCGAGACAACCTCGATCTGGTTTTTTCGGAGATCCTTCATGTGATCCGGCAACAATGGCCCTCCACGAGTCTGACGGGTTTTGGCGATCAAAATATGCTGGATGGTGAGGCCGCATGAGCAAGCGCGCGTTATTCGACGAAGTCATTGCCAATGCGGCTGCAGAGCAAGGTGAGAGCACGTCCGCTGCTGAAGGGCCAGCCCAGTCCCGCGCCCGCAAACCAATGAATTTCGCGACGCGGCGGCTCGATAATTTCGAAGAAGCCGCCAAGATGCTAAAAAAGCCGGCGATTTCGCTCAAGCCTGATGAAGTGTCGATCTGGCCGGGCAACGCACGGGACTATTCAGCCCTGAGCGAAGATCGAGTCCGCACGTTGATTGACTCGCTCGTCGCGGAAAATGGGAACCGAATTCCTGTCATCGTCCGTCCGACCCCCAATGGGGAGAAGCGCTATGAACTGATCACCGGTACGCGGCGGCATTGGGCGATCGCCTGGCTCAATGCCAATAATCATCCCGAGATCAGCCTCTATGCATCGATCGAGGATCTAACCGACGAGGCAGCATTTCGCGTCGCGGATATCGAAAACCGTGAACGGGAAGATATCTCCGACTACGAACGGGCGACAAATTATCGCGAGGCCCTCAAGTCCCATTATGAAGGCGTGCAGCGCCGGATGGCCGAGCGACTGAAGCTGAGTCCCGGCACGCTTTCCCGCTATATTGCTCTTGCCGAGATGCCGCAGACGATTGTCTCTGCCTTTGGCTCACCGCGCGATCTGACTCTCCATTTCGCGAAGCCTCTCCTGCCTTTGATTGATGATCAGGAAAAGCGCCAGCGAATGGAAGATGCTGCCCGCTCGATCGCAGAGGAACAGAGCCTCAAACAGAGTTTCGACGAAGCGATTATCCCCGCCAATGAAGTGGTGACGCGGTTGCTGGCTGCGGCGAACAATAAGCAAGCCCGGGCACGGAGGCAAAAGCAGAGCCTTCTTACGCAATCGGGCCGTGAATTCGGAGTGGTCGAACGTGATCGCGCCAGCGAGTTGATGATCAAGATCGTTCCTTCTGAGAGTTCCATTGACGAGCTCATGGAGAGCTTGAGGGCTGCCATTGAGCGCTCCAGGATTTGGGCAAAGGGTAAGGCGTGAGGCAAGCTCAGCGCCCATTTGTCAAATGCACAAAATGGCCGATTTGCCGTTTAAAATCATTATGTTCGCATGGATGTTGCCGACGGCAACATCTTGCAGCTTTTAGCGTTCGAGCGTTTTAGAAAATGGTGGAATCCCCCCCTAGTCTTGGCCGGCAGGTCCAGCTCAGTTTTGAGATGTTCACGCCCCTGCCAGACTTTGGGGATATATCGTTGCGCGACTATCAGGAGACGATGCAACGCCCCTTCTTCTCGCTAGCGAAGAAGCGCGTGAAGCCGATCCAATATCTTAGTCCTAATGGCCAGGTGAGCGTCCACGTTTCAGCCAACCCGCACTACGGGATGGCGACTATATGGGACGCGGACATCATGATCTTCTTCGCATCCTATTTGAACGAGCAGCGGCAGCGCTCGAACAACTTGTCTCCTACGATCCGCGTTCATCCAGCGGATATTATGAAACTGATCCGCCGTGATACATCCGGGAGAGCCTATGAGCGGATGCGCGACGCGCTCGATCGGCTGCAGGCCACCACCATAAAGACGAATATTTGCGCGAAGGGCAAATCCAGGGAAGTGACTTTCTCGTGGATCGATAGCTGGACCCAGTTGATCGACGAGCGACGCAATAAAGTCCTGTGCATCGAAGTGACGCTTGCAAAATGGTTTTTCGACGGCGTCCTGGACCAAAAGTCCGTCTTGACCGTCGATCCCGCGTATTTTGATCTTAAGGGAGGGATAGAGCGTTGGCTCTATCGCGCTGCACGCAAGCACGCCGGCGGTAATGGTGCGGAAGGCTTTACTATCGGTTTCGACACACTTCTTCAGAAGAGCGGTAGCGAGCAAACGTCAGCTAAGTTCAAGGCGTCGCTGCTGGCCATTGCGCGTGCCGATTCCTTGCCCGAATTGCATCTAGAGGTGCTGGACGAGAAGTCGGCCCATCCAAAGCTTTGGATGGTAATGCGCAAAGACTGGCAGGGGAAGGCAAAGCCTCAGCAAGTTCTACCCGCCCCTTCCGCAGCAGAACCAAAACGAGAGGTTGTGCCGGCCACGCGAACGCGGAGCGTTAAACGCCTTGCGGAAACGCTAATAGATCCCGAGGATCTTGTTTCCCCGGCCGACATGGCAGCCTTGGTTGCCAGCACGGCAAATGGCTTTCGCGTGTCTTCACAAGGGCCAAAAACCCTTTCGCCCTCCCCTGCCCCCGTTTCATCTGCAAAGCCGGCAACCCGGCGCCGCGGTAACCGTGCACAAGATGTAATCGATCAGGAAACCTACACTGCCATTCGCCGGGATTTCCCAGGCTGGGACCTCGACGTTCTGATGGCGAGGTTTGATAATTACATTGCAAACAACCTTACCGAATTGCCGGCGAATTATTCCAAGCGCTTCTACTTTTTCATGAAGAGCCATCACCAGCGGAACAAGCACACCTTGCCCGGCAGTTAACCGGCTTAGAGGGTTTGCAGATGACTTAGTTTGCGTCCCATCGGTTGGAAGTCGGCTTCCTCCCGCTGAAAAGATGCCTCTCGGCAACTCCTATTAGATCAGAATGTACGGTTCATCGTGCTATCGCGGATAGCGGAAATGCCTCATATTTACCCTGGTGCTCCACGCCCAACTGTAGAGGATGTCCCCTGACAAGACCTCCGTTACGCCACTCTCAAGGCCGTGTCTGATAGCACGATGCGAGCATGCGTCAGGACGACGTCAGTGCAACGGGGCTGATATCTGCCCCCCTCCCCTTTCCGGCTCTTATCCTCTTCGAAAATCGAATAAGAATTCAATGGCTCTCTCGAGTACGGCTAGTTGGAAGCCGATGCGCAATATCTTTGGAAACACCAGATAGACGATTATTTCGTTCACAACGGGATACAGAAGCTATGAATCTGACCTCAGCCAGCAGCCCCAAGGTTTCTAAGAACAAGAAAGCGCAAAATCCATTATTATCGTGTTTTTTCAATGAAATAGATAAGATGTTGCCTTCGGCAACACGAGCCTTCGCCCCCCCCCCCATGCCTCCCCGGTACGTGGTCCGCTTCAAAGTTTGTGTTAGTCGATTTGAGGCATCGCTCCCGACTAAACGATTGCATCCACCAGCGCTCAGCGGCTTAAGTAAGTCAAGCAGGTACGAGCACCCGATTTCTCGTAACGCGGTGCGATGATCTTACGACCGCCTGCCCATTTAAGCGTGCAATCTCTGCGTCCCATTTGGTCACGGTAGCCGAACGAATTCTACGCTTATGCCTGTTAGGCGAATCCGGATGCCCCCTGCCAAAGGGCGAGTTGCCGGTTATTAAAGCGGGATGTTCCGCTGATGCTGCAGACAAATAATTAGCTTCCACGTCGGCTATTATCAGCGCCGCTATGCACAATCTTGTCCATTGCTGAAGCTGCTCGCATGGCGACTTCCGAACCCTGCCTCTACGTTTCAGCATTCTGAGCGAGATCAGCGACCCTTTGCATTGGTATAGCAGGGGAACGCTTACGGCTCCCCCAAGTTTATTTGACTCAAAACCCCACTTCGCAATGCGCGTTCAAGGAAGGACTGGCCTGTAAGTCGGTCACACCGCACTTCTTCATTTTACCGCACGGCCCACCCAATACACTGCCATCATGGTAATCGATGCGTCCTCAGGCTCCAGCACATACACGTCTCGGATCGAAAGTCCCTAACAGGACTGACGCCGCGATTGACTATGCAATCGCTACGCGTGATCGATCCGCGGTCTGACGGCAGGAGAGGGGGAAGTCCTCATTTAGGCACATTAATACCTAGGGAGATCGAGAAATGCGAACTGGCTGAACCCTGCAACGGTAAGCCACCTGCAAGAAAGATGTTTGACGAATGTGACAGCCCGGTGCCTGATAGCACGATGAACATCCACAAGGCATTTTTGGATCGGCGGAAAGCTCATCCCCGATAGCACGTTAGAGTCGTTCACAACTCGTTTTCGGCAATGGTGGGAAAAGCCGAAACAGCAAGAAAACTGATTCGAAGCCGGGGCTTAGCGACGAAAGTAGATAGGCCACGACTGCATTCCATCGTGCTATCAGAGCCAGAGTGTCGCCGCTCTCAGTTTAGGCAATCGTGCTATCACAGAAGCCCGATCGTGCTATCGCGCCGCTGAGAACGTGCCATCACGGATGATCTATCGTGCCATCGCGCCGACCCCAAAATCTGCGAATCGTGGAGTCAGCACGATTCGCATCAGGTGCGACTTCTCTTAACTCTCTAACTTCTCCATAATCCCATAACCATGGCGCCTACGGCGCTGAGATTTGAGTTTGAATTTTTAGATGAGATTACCTTCATAAAACTTCTCGATGTTCCTCCAACTAGACCGCTGTTAGAGGTAGCTCCCCCCGCAAGAAAATCCTCCGGTTTACCCCGATGAGGGTCGCTGCGCCGTAAATGATGCTGGCGTTTGAGGCATCTGACGGTCGCTATGAATGGCCACAATACGCCGCACCTTTATAACGGCCTTGCATCAATCAGGCAGCGTGGCACAGAAGAATTCATCAGTGAGCTGCTTTCCGCTGCGGACCTGGTAGCCACCCGAGGCGGGGGACGGAATACTTTCCTAGCTACATTGATCGGCCTAGCGAAAACTGCATCTGATGAACTTATGAAGTCGCCTTAATCTGGGAAGGACCGTCGGGGGACCCGGTCGATCGGACGGCCACACCAAAGCTGTTACGATAGAATGATGCAGTACCCCTCCAGTATTAAGAAACCTCACGTGAACAGAGCGATCACGCACGCGTCGTTACCCAATTCGATGCAACTCAGAAGCGGAGCATGCGAACAAAACATGAAATATCCCTAAAATGCTGTCAGAAGGCCGTAGGACGCATCGAAATCTTTCAGGTCAAATGGTAAGGGGTGCCCTCGTTTTGGCGCTCACAGGGGCTCTGGCGGGACGTGATTTTCACCCTCATCATCCCAAATTGTGGGCTCAAAGAGGTCGATGACCGGCGGCCGAGATCGGGCGGGGGAGGGGGCCACCCCGCTGACGGGGATCGTGTAGCTGCGAAAGCTCGCCTGACCGGTCCGCTCGATGAGCAGTCCCTCGGCCTCGGCGGTCGCCAGTAGCTTGATCGCGCCGGCGGACGTCAGCCCAAACTGCTTCGCGACCTGGCTGCTGGTAATGGCGGGACGGGCCATCGCGAACAGGATCACGTCCTTGAGTCGTCCGAGCCGTCGGCGGTCCGCAAGATGGAGAGCGGCCCGCTGCGCATAGCTTCGCAGTTGCACCTCCAGGTCGAGATGGGCGTTCGCCCCGGCGACGATGGCTCCGAGCCAGAGGTGGTCGAGCTCGTGGCCTGAAGCGATCTTCCAGGGACCGCCCGCGCGTTGCAGGCCGAGGGCTGTCAGTCCACCTTGCGATCCGTTCCAGCGCCCCGGACCCCAGCGATCGCCGATCAGCAGGCTGGCCACGACATCACCGCGGGCGAGGGGCGCGAACTGCCGCCACAGCGCGGCGATCCGGCCGCCATGGAGCAGGGGAGGGGAGGGGGGTAGTACTTGGCAGGCCTTGCTCCAGGCCTCGATTGCCGGTAGCATTTCCCATGGCTCGCGGCGGCCCGGGATGTGCTCGTCGGAAGGACCGGTTTCAGCACCGAGCCACGCCAGCAGGGCAGAGGGGTCGGCCATGAGTTCGTCCAGGGTGATCGGCATGCCGATGGCGTGCTTCCAATGGGTCAGGTCATAGGCACTGGTGATGGCGCGTCCTCGGCCGTTGATCGTGACCGCGTCCTCGGGGAGTTCATAGGCGTCGATCCCGGCCAGGGCTTGCCGCTCAGCCAGCGCCATGCGCGCCTTCCAGGGCAGGCGGACGGGACTGAGCCGGAGGCGTTCTTCCACCCGTGCGAGCGCGGTTTGCGCGTCGGCATAGGCAAGGAGCAAGGCCGGATCGAGCAGGGGAGGGGAGGAAGCCATCATTTTTCGCCAAAATCTCGCCTTTAATGGCGAGGTGTATCGTTCCAGACTCGATTCATTAAACGGCCTGTTTGTCTGGGTTATCGGATCAGATATTAAACTGAAAGACGTTTTTAGAAAGTCTGTTGGTGCATCTAAAATATTGGATCAATGACAAGGGCCATTATCATTGATCCAAAATGTTGTTCGCTATATGATTTTGCCTTCGATTTGTACCAATATGAGCGGACTGGGATGACTGGCGAAGGCAGAAGACCGTTGCGCGGGCTGCGCGCCTTTCTCGATCCGGCCTTCGAGTCGGATCATACGCCTGTTCCTTCGGTGGAGCAAACGGACGTCGCTGGAAGCGCGGTCATGGGCGACGACCAGCCGATGGAGGACGGGCAAGCGGTATCGGTCCGCGCAGCGGAGGGCAATGTTGCGCCCTTGGTCATTGAAGAAGCCGACCCATCGGTGGCGATTGGACCGCTCGCGCCGTTGGCGACCGCCGAGGGAGTTCGGCCGACCACACTGGTCCTGCCCGCACCGGGCCAGCGTTGGGCCTATGGCGCGCGCCAGCAATATGTCGCGCAGCGCAGGGCGGAGCGCGCGGCGGAGCAAGCGCTCACCCCGCTCCAGCGGTTCGAAGCCGCTCTGGCGATGCTGCCGACCACGGGCCGGCCCGCCGCGAATCTTGATCTGGTCGAGGCGACGCTGGCCGCCATGGCCGCCAACACGGTACGCGGTCTGCTTGCAGACATGGCGGGCTTTGGCGAGGCATGTCGCCGGTCTGGGGTGAGCGCGCTGCCAGCGCAGCCTATTTCGGTAATCCAGTATTTAAAGGCGCGCGGAGCGGGGGAGGGCAGTCTCGCCAAGGCGAAGCCGGCGACGCTTTCGCGCACCCTCTGGGCGATCGCGACCTTCCACCGGCTGTTCGATCTGCCCGACCCGACCAAGGACAAGCTGGTCGCGCTGACGCTCAAGGCCTTGCGCCGCGAACTGGGAACCGCCCAGCGCCAGGCGCGGCCGTTGCGCTACAAGGGTTCGGTCAGCGACGTTTTTGACGGCGACGCGCGAGGGATGAGCCTGAAAGCGCTGCTCGACGGATGCCCCCACGACGAAAAGGGGATGAGGGACCGGGCGTTGCTGTCGGTCGCCTACGATACGGGCCTGCGCGCTTCCGAATTGGTCGCGATCGACATCGCCCATATCCAGCCGGCTAGTGATCCCGACACCCGGTTACTGCATATCCCGCGCCATAAAGCGGATCAGGAAGGGGAGGGGGCAACCGCATTCCTCTCGATGCGGAGCACCCTGGCCCTGAACGCTTGGATCGCGGTGATGGCCGATCTGCTGGGCGTTCCTGAAATAACGAAGGGACCTATCTTTCGGCGGTTGTTTATCAAGCGCTTGAAGGCGGTCGATCCCGCTGTGTCGCGTGCTGCAGCGCGCCGGGAGGCCGCCGCCACGCAATGGGGATTGTCCAGTTTGATGCCAGAAGCCAAGGCAGCGCGGCGCACTGGCATCGATCCGATGACGGCCGTCAGCCTGGGCGGTGCCGCGTTGCAGCCGCAGGCGGTAACGCAGATTTTCAAGACGCGGGTCCAGGGGGCCTGGGACGCAGGACTCTTACCGGATTTGAGCAAGGACGAACTGGCCCAATGGGTCAAGGGGATCAGCGCGCATTCGACGCGCATTGGGATCACCAACGACCTGTTCGCGGCGGGTGAGGATATCGCCGGGATCATGGATGCACTACGCTGGAAATCGCCCAAGATGCCGCTCAGCTACAATCGTAATCTGGCAGCGGAACATGGTGCGGCGGGCCGTCTACTCTCCAAACTGCGTTAGCGGATGTCGGGCTTCGGGTTGTTGCCATAATCAATCATGTAGCGAGGGTGGAAATCCCCCACGACCTTCCCGCCTATTTACAGCTCCGCGCATGCCGCCGGCGATGCGCAGATGCGCTTCTGTAACAGGTGGCACAAAGCGCGGCAGCAGATTCTCTCTCACTCAGGGAAAGGCGTCTGGCAATCGACCGATTCCGCCTCGCGACCGTCCACGGATCGGTGATCAGGATCGTCTGCTCCATGCTATCCGCGTTGATGATCATGAACCGGCATTTTGGTAACAACAAATGGCTTGTTAGGAATTGGTGATCATCAATGGCCTCGAGCTAAGGCGCAAGGCTCTACGAGTGGGGTGCGGACCGTTAAATGAGCCGACCCGAGCAGCTTAGGTCACAATTAGCACCGGTGGATACGGTGCTGTTCACCCACAGGTTTCGAGCTTCGCACGACCTGGCAGGATCCTGTCGTGACGTGAGATGCTGGTGTGGGAATGTCTGCTCTGCCAGCGCAGGAGATGTTTCGTCTGCTTCGATGGTTGCGTTTGCTGCGATTATTGACCATATAGGCCGAGAGGAGACGCGCCATGACCATGCCCGCCTTTGCGGAAGAAATCGGTAGCCGCTTGCCCTCCGCTGGTGAGAAGGATGCTGCCAATCAGCTTCGCAAGATCATTGCCGCGCATGCCGCCGGCGATGCAAAATTGCGCCTCCTGGAAGAGGGGGACAAGACCCCCACCGAAATCACACTGACACCCGCCATATCCCAATTGCTGATGGAACTGCTCAGGCATATCGGCAAGGGAGACGCAGTCACCCTCGTGCCGATCAGTCAGATGTTGACGACCCAGCAGGCTGCTGACGTGCTCAACGTGTCGCGGCCCTATCTCATCTCCCTTCTCAACAAGAAGGAGATTGCCCACACATTGGTGGGGCGCCACCGGCGCGTGCGCGCCGAGGATTTGTTTGCTTACAAGCGTGAGCGGGATGGGATTCGCTCCAAGGCACTCGACGATCTGGCGGCGGCCGACGCCGAATTGTTCTGATCCTTGTTCGCCAATCGCTACACGGCCTTCATTGATGCCTGCACGCTTGCCAGCGTGCTGCGCAGAAACCTGTTGCTGACATTGGCGGAAGCGGATTTCTTTCGCATCAGATGGTCGGCGCCAGTTCTAGAGGAAACGGGCCGAGCCATCGCGAAGATACTCGTCAGCAAGGGGCGATCGCAGGCGGAAGCGGAGGAAATCGCAGCAACCCAAATTTCCCGAATGCGTCAGGCATTTGGCGAAGCGGAGGTTGTTGATTTCGCTCATCTCACTCCGCTGGTGGAGGCCCTACCGGATCCGGACGATGCGCATGTGATCGCTGCGGCCGTAAAGACTCAGGCCGCCGCGATCGTGACGGAGAATCTCAAGGACTTCCCGGAGGCCCTGCTGGAGAGCTTGAATCTGGAAGTCCGGTCGGCAGACGACTTTATTGCCGATACCATCGCGCTTGATACGGGCCGCGCCGTCGCGGCAATTCGCCGGATGCGCGGGCGCTTTCGCAGGCCCGAAAAGTCCGCACATGACCTTTTGCTGGACATGGAGGCGGCAGGACTGGTGGCCACCGTGGACGCTCTTCGACCGCATGTGGGATCCCTCTGAAACTTTGAATTGAACGCTTTGACGCAGGGAAAATGCTCGGACGGACTTGGAGAGTGGAATTTGGAAAGGCGGACGTTGATTTCCCGCTTGCCATGCACCCTCACAGTTTGACCAGGCTGCCGTACTTCATTGAAGAAACCCCTCTGGCCGATCCCGAAGCTGATCGAAGCGGTCGGCGATCGCGATCCAGCGGGCCACGCCCGTCTCATCACCCGCCACGGCCAGCGCAGTGACACGCTCGGCTATATGCTCGTATCGCTCCGGTGAGGGCCGCCTTGCAGTGATCGGCTGATATTTCGAGATGGCACCGGTGCAAGCACTGGTGTTTGCACCGGTACAAGGGACGGTGCGATGAGTCAGATGACGGTAATTTCGGGCCCAGAACGGCGGCGCGTCTGGACCGACCAGCAGAAGCGCGAACTGGTCGCTGCGGTTTCGGCGCCCGGGGCGAACGTGGCGGAGATTGCCCGCCGTGCTGATCTGCGGCCGAACCAGATTTACAGATGGCGGCGGCAGATGGAGCAGGCAGCGCAGGGCTTTGCCGAGGTGCAGGTGCAAGCCGATCCGGTGCCAATGATCGGATCGGCGATCACCGTCGAGTTCGAGCGGGCGATCGTGCGCATTCCCGCTGGCGCATCGCCTGGGCTGGTGTCGGCAGTGCTGCGGTCGGTCAAGCCGTGATCCCAATCCCCTCCGGCGTTCGGATATGGATCGCGACGGGGCACACGGACATGCGGCGCGGCATGCGTAGCCTGGCCCTCCAAGTGCAGCAGAGTTTCGGGCGTGATCCCTTCGCCGGGGATCTCTACATTTTCAGGGGACGCCGCGGCGACCTCTGCAAGATCATCTGGCATGACGGCGTGGGCATGTCGCTTTATGCCAAGCGATTGGAGCGCGGGAAGTACATTTGGCCCTCTGCGGTGGACGGCGTGATCGCCATTTCCCCCTCGCAGATGGCCTGCATGTTGGAGGCGATCGACTGGCGTAATCCGCAGGCCACATGGCGCCCGACATTGGCCGGATAAAAGCCCCGGCATGACCTAAAAAGCTAGGGATTCCGGTGCTTTTCCGCTATGTCGTTGGCCATGGGGAACGAGGCGCAAGCAGAGATCGACAGCCTTCGCGAGCGGCTTGCCGCTGCCGAGGCAGTCGCCGCTGAAGTTGCCCGCATCAAGGCGATCAACGCCGACCTAGAAGCCCGTAACGCCCTTCTCGAACTGCAGAACGAGAAGATGCGCCGCACCCTTTTTGGCCAGCGGTCCGAACGCACACGCCATCTGCTCGACCAGATGGAACTGACCTTCGAGGAGTGCGAGACCGCTGCCAGCGAAGATGAGCTTCTGGCTGCCCTGGCAGCGGCGAAGACCAATGTCGCACCGTTCGAGCGCAAGCGGCCCGCGCGCAAGCCCTTGCCCGAGCATCTGCCCCGCGAACGCTTCGTCATCGCCGCGCCCGAGGCATGCCCCTGCTGCGGTTCGGATCGGCTATGCAAGCTGGGTGAGGATATCACCGAGACGCTTGAGGTCGTGCCGCGCCAGTGGAAGGTGATCCAAACCGTTCGGGAGAAGTTCTCCTGTCGCGATTGCGAGAAGATCACCCAACCGCCGGCACCGTTCCACGTCACGCCCCGCGGACTCTTTGGCCCGAGCTTCCTTGCGATGCTGCTGTTCGAGAAGTTCGGCGCGCATCAGCCGCTCAACCGCCAGCGGGATCGTTATGCCCGCGAGGGCGTGGACCTGAGCCTTTCGACCCTGGCCGATCAGGTCGGCACCTGCACCGCTGCGCTGATGCCGCTCTATCTGTTGATTGAGGCGCATGTCCTGGCCGCCGAGCGACTGCATGGCGATGACACCACGGTGCCGGTGCTGGCAAAAACCAAGACCGATACGGGCCGGATCTGGACCTATGTCCGGGATGATCGGCCATTCGGCGGGCCAGCGCCGCCGGCAGCGATCTTCCATTATTCCCGTGACCGGCGAGGCGAGCATCCCGTGGGTCATTTGCGCAGCTGGACGGGCATCCTCCAGGCCGATGCCTATGCCGGCTATAATGCGTTGTTCCATGCCAACAGACTGCCGGCGCCGCTGACCCGCGCCCTATGCTGGAGCCACGCGCGCCGTTATTTCTTCGAACTGGCCGATGTCGCCGCGCAGATCAAGAAGCGCCGCAAAAAGGCCGTCATCTCGCCGCTGGCAGTGGAGGCGGTCCGCCGCATCGACGCGATCTTCGACATTGAGCGCGCCATCAACGGCAGACCGGCCCAGGAGCGTCTTGCCTTCCGCCGGGAACTCAGCGCACCGCTGGTTGCCGATCTGGAAGAATGGATCCGGGACAATCGGTCAAAGCTATCGAAGAACAGCGATGTGGCCGAGGCCATGGATTACATGCTCAAGGCATGGCCGGCCTTCGCCGCGTTCCTCGATGACGGCCGCATCTGCCTTTCGAACAACGCGGAGGAACGCGCGCTGAGAGGTATAGCATTGGGCAGAAAATCGTGGCTCTTCGCTGGTTCAGACCGCGGCGGTCAACGCACGGCCTTCATGCTGAGCCTTATCGGCACGGCAAAGCTCAACGACATCGATCCGCAGGCCTGGCTCGCCGACGTCCTCGCGCGCATCGCCGACATCCCCCAGAACCGTCTCCACGAACTGCTCCCCTGGAACTGGCGCGCCGCAGAAGATCAACGCGAAGCCGCCTGATCCGCGGCCCTCACCGGAGCGATACATATGCTCTGGCGCCTGTTCGCCAAAGCGCCGCTCGATAGCGAGCGCCTCGGCCCATCGTTCCTGCTCCGGGGTCACAGCAGCGTCGCGGCAGACGAGGGCGCTGAGCGTGGCTTGTTCCATGGCTCGCTGGTCCGCTCCATGGCGATCAGTTCATCAGGAAAGCAGCGCTCTTGAAAACCTAGGATGTCGTCAAAGCTGCCATGAAGCCATTGCGCATATTCATGTTCATGCAGGAGAACCGGCATTCGGTCATGAACCGGGCGGATGGCCTCATTGCAGTCAGTCATCGCGCCGGAGAAGACCGGCCCCCATTCCGGGCTGTCGCGCCACAGGCCTGCCCAGGCGAAGATGGGACTATCACGCAGCGAGAACCAGCTCCGGGTCTTGGCCCCAGCCTTTCCTTCAGCTTCCGCAAAGTTTGTGAGGGGAATGAGGCAGCGAAATTCGGGTTTGCGCGCAGCGCCGAGCCAGAAGGGCTTGCGTAAGTCAGCGATATTGTTGACCGGCTTGGGCTTGGACTCCGGTTTCATGCCCTTGAGGCGAACCGGCCAGCCCCAGGTCATGCTTTGAAGGAGGCGAGTGCCATCCTGCTCTCGCACCACCATGCCAGGCGTGCCGGGATAGACCTCGTCGGGCGCGTTAAACTGGGTGACCGGCGCCGCCACGCCGAAATGCGCAGCCACCTCGGCGGCGGATTTGCGCACGGTGTAGAGGTTACAAATGAGGCGATCCTCCTTCGTTGGAGGAGCAGCGTAGCACCGCGGATCGTCTCGTCAAAGCGGGCCTATGTGTTGAGATAGGCAGCGACAGCATCGACGCTGTTGCCCACCGCCTCCACCGCTTCCTCCAGTTGCTCTTTGCTGGCGCCGAAGCGGTTGGTCCAATATTGTACCTCATAGTCTTCGCCGAGCGCGATGCGCGAGCTGTCCTGCGGCCCGCGTGCGGTCTTTTCATTAGCCATTGCCTGCGCCTTCATCATCGTTGCCCGGTTCAACGCAGAAAGACGTTCGACGTTTCGTGCTGTGATCGACCGGCGGCCCTTGGATGTCCGGCAGAAACGGAACGACTCGATCAGGCGGCGAGTAGTAATGTTGGGCCGCGTGCGAGAAGCGGCCGACCAGGAGCGTCCATATCTGTGAAGATCGCCACCTATAATGTAAATGGGGTCAATGGCCGGCTACCAGTGCTGCTGCGCTGGCTTTATGAGGCGGAACCCGACATTGTCTGCCTCCAGGAACTCAAAGCCCCGCAAGAGAACTTTCCCGAACGTGCCATTCGCGATGCGGGCTATGATGCCGTCTGGCACGGTCAGAGCCGGTGGAACGGCGTCGCTATCCTCAGCCGTATCGGCGAGATCCACGAAACCCGTCGCGGCCTGCCCGGCGATCCCGATGACGGGCAGAGCCGCTATATAGAGGCTGCGGTCGGCGGCGTTCTGATCGCTGGTCTGTATCTGCCCAATGGCAATCCTCGGGCCGGCCCCAAATATGATTTCAAGCTGCGCTGGCTCGACCGGCTGCACGCGCATCTGGCATCGCTCGTTGATCTGGACGCGCCGGTGGTGGTCGCCGGAGATTATAATGTCATGCCCACCGACCTCGATGTCTATGCGCCCGATCGCTGGCGCGATGACGCACTCTTCGCGCCCGAAGTGCGCGCGGGCTATCAGCGGCTTCTCGATCAAGGTTGGACGGACGCGCTTCGGCACAAGCACCCGGGCGAGGCCATCTACACCTTCTGGAAATATTGGCGTGGCGCGTTCGAGCGCAATGCGGGACTGCGGATCGATCACCTGCTGCTGAATGCCAAGGCCAAAGCCCGGCTAATCGCGGCCGAGGTCGATACCGCGCCGCGTGGATGGGAGAAGACGAGCGACCATGCGCCGGTCTGGATCGAGTTGAAGGATAAGGCCCGAAGAAAGAAGCGGAGCTGACGTCTCAAAGGCTCATGGCCGCTCATCTTTTAGCGGCACGGCTTCTGGCGGACCCATGGCGAAGGAATGGCTGGCTGCATAGCAATGACAGGCGCGCGCGGCGGCGCGGTCGGCTGCCCCCGGATCTGCCACGCATTATCTCATCGGTAGGGCGGCCTTAACCATCGACCTGAGATTACTGCGCCATGGAGAGACGAAAAACAGATGGTCGCAGCGCTCGAAATCTTTCGGTCAAGCGCAGCATTCGTCCTCGTTTGCCCGATGCCGTGTACAGGGATCTGGTCGCCCCGCTCTTCACCATGAGCATGCCTATCGCGGGCTTCGGCCTGCTCTATCTGTTCGTCGGAACGCTCATTTATCTCAAATGGCAAGATGGCGTGATTGCGGCTCTCACCGGAACATCTGTGTTGGTGACGGCGGCCAGGCTTATTCTGATCGGCGCCTTCCATCGCGCCGGTGATCTGCCCCCCGCTGAGCGGCCCAGAGACTATGATAGTCTGGACCACGAAAGGGACGATGAATGCCGAGCAAGAAGCACAAGCCGGAAGAGATTATCGGCAAGCTGCGTGAAGTTGAGAT
>NZ_LXYF01000061.1:0-38370 GCF_002894065.1 Sphingobium sp. SA916 | reverse complement strand
TCGGCGGCGGCAAGCGCGACAGGCCCGGCCTCCACGGCCTGCTCGACCGGGGCGGCTTCCGCCATCCGGGCCGGCGAGGCCGGCGGCGCCAGGGCA
This sequence comes from Sphingobium sp. SA916, assembly GCF_002894065.1. Classification (NCBI taxonomy): domain Bacteria; kingdom Pseudomonadati; phylum Pseudomonadota; class Alphaproteobacteria; order Sphingomonadales; family Sphingobiaceae; genus Sphingobium; species Sphingobium sp. SA916. The sequence continues at coordinate 38,274 of NZ_LXYF01000061.1, read as the reverse complement.
AGAGCCACAGGCTGACCGGCATCGGCGCCGTCGATCGTCACGCCCATCAGCGCAGCGACCCGCTGCTGCGAAAGGCCGGGCGCGGCGTTCTGCGCCCATTGGGTGATGCGCTGGTTGGCGGCAAGCGGATCGAGGTCGAATCCCGCCATCATCCGCGCATCCTTCCACCGACCCGCCAGTGCATAGGCATAGGCCAGGTTCTGGCGGGTGCGCGCATTGGCCGACGGATCATGGATCATCTCGGACAGGATGCGCACGCCCTCCGGCGCATCGCCCGCCATCGCCATCGCCAGACCATAGTCGGCCGCCGGAACGATGTCGGCATGGCTGGCGAGCAGGTCGCGCGCCGCGCGATCCTTGCCCAGTCCCACCTGCACCAGCGCAAGGGTGATGATCGTCCGGGCGTCGCGATTGCCCAGCGTCATCGCATCGGTCAGCGCCGTTTCCGCCGATACGAAGCGACCGCCGGCGACATAGGCTCGGCCCAGCAACTGGCGATAGCCCGCATCCTGCGGCGCCGCCTGCACGGCCGCCTCCGCCAGTTCGACCGCGCGGGCCCCGTCGCGATCCGCCAGCGCCTTCTCGACCCCGGCCGCCAGACGGTCCGGTTTCTGCGGCGCGACGGCGGCGGTGGTGCGGAACGCCGCACCGGTGCATCCCACCATGGTCGTGCCGATCAGCATCGACGCGACCGCTGCTTTGGCGAAGGCCTTGCGCTTCATGGCTTTCCCAACCCTCAATTGTCGCCGCGGGCGCGCGGCAGTTGCTGGGCCAGCCGGTCGACTTCCGGCAGGCTGCCAAGATAGGCGTCCAGCGCCTCGGTCACCATCTGCTGCGCGGAGCGGCCGACGATGGCGCTGGCAAGGCGCAGCTTCAGATGACGGTCGGCATCCAGCCGCAGGGTGAAGGCGGCCTTGCGCCCCTTCGCCACGGCGGAGGCGCGGGCCTTCTTCCCGGCCTTCCCGACCTTTGCCGGCACAGCCGTTTCGGCGATGCGCTCGGCCAGTTCCTCGCGTTCGGTGACGACGGCGGGCACCGGCGCCACGGCGGGAACCGCGGTCATGGGGGTCAGCCCGGCGACGGAGCGGGCCTCGGACGGCGCCGGTTCCGGCTGCGTCACGTCAAATCCCATGTCGTTCCAGCCCAGATCTTCCTGCAGCGCCGTGGCTCCGGCGGTCAGGCCGAAGACGGGACGGCGCATGGCGGGCGATGCGGCGCCTTTGCGCGCCAGCAGGCCGGACGTCAGCGAAGCGAGAGGTTTCGGTTCGGCCATGATGCTCCCCTTCCCTTATTGCGTGACCCGGCGGCCGAAGCCGCCGCTTGCCGGACGAACCGTGCCCGCCGTGCCGACGGCATTGTGCGGCACGGAAAAGACGGTGCGGCGGAAATTCTTCTCCAGCCGGTCGGACACATAGGTCCAGAGCTGCGTGACCTCCCCTGCGGATCGGCCATTGGGGTCGACCTCCATCACCGTGCGGCCGTCGATCATCGACGCCGCGAAATCCGTGCGGTGGTGCAGCGTGACCGGCGCGACCGTGCCGTGCTGCGACAGGGCGACCGCCGCTTCGGATGTGATGCGCGCCTTGGGCGTGGCGGCGTTGACGACGAAGATCAGCGGCTTGCCCGCGCGCTCGCACAGGTCCACCGTGGCGCCCACGGCGCGCAGGTCGTGCGGGCTGGGACGGGTCGGAACGACGATCAGCTCGGCCACGGAAATGACGCTCTGGATCGCCATGGTGATGGCGGGCGGCGTGTCGATGACGGCCAGCTTGAAGCCCTGCTGGCGAAGTATCTCAAGATCGGCGGCCAGACGGGCGACCGTGGTCTGGGCGAAGGCGGGATATTCGGCCTCGCGCTCGTTCCACCAGTCGGCCAGCGATCCCTGCGGGTCGATGTCGATCAGCACGACCGGACCGGCGCCCGCCATCTGCGCCTGGACGGCCAGATGCCCCGACAGGGTCGTCTTGCCAGATCCCCCCTTTTGCGATGCCAATGCCAATATGCGCACGCAATTTCCCCCAGAAAATCCAATGGAGGGAAGCAGTGCCACAGGCCCGCCTAAGAATTGGTTAATCCGCGCGGAAGCCTGACGCCCGTTAAAAAGGCGATGTTCTTAATGCTAAGTCGCTATTAACCTTGTGACGGCATAGGATCAGGCAGGAACCCTTGGGAGCATGAGCATGAAGCGTATCTGGGGCGTGCTGGCCGCTGGAGCAATGTTGAGCCTGACGCAGGCCGCATCGGCCGATGTGAAGGCCGGGGTCGATGCCTGGCAACAGGGCGATTATGCCAGGGCGGTGGCGGTGTGGCAGCCGCTGGCGCAGTCCGGCGATCCCGATGCGCAGTTCAACATGGGACAGGCCTATAAGCTGGGCCGCGGCGTGAAGGCCGATCCCGTCCTCGCCATCGACTGGTATCGCAAGGCCGCGAAGCAGGGCCATGCCCGGGCCGAGGACAATCTGGGCCTCCTGATGTTCCAGCAGGGCGACCGCGCCGGCGCCTTTCCCTATCTGCAACGCGCCGCCGAACGGGGTGAGCCGCGTGCGCAATATATCGTCGGCACGGCCCTGTTCAACGGAGACCTGACCGCCAAGAACTGGGTGCGCGCCTATGCGCTGATGACGCAGGCGTCGCAGTCCGGACTGGCCCAGGCGACGGCCAGCCTCCGCCAGATGGACAAATATATTCCGCAGGATCAGCGCAACGACGCCATCGCCATGGCCCGCTCGATCGGCCGGCAGGAGGAAGATCCTCGCCTGCCCGCCCCCGTGGTGCGGGAGGCTCCGGCCCCGGTGCGGACGGCGCAGTTGCCGCCCTCCACCCCCAGGCCCAGGGCGCCTGAACCCACGGCCAAACCCGCGCCCGCAAGGACAGCCGCCGCTAAACCCCCGGAGGCCGGACCCGCCGCCCCGAAGCCCGCCCTTCCCAAACCTGCCCTGGCCAAGCCTGCCCTCCCCAAGCCGGCCGCCGGCGGCTGGCGCGTGCAGATCGGCGCCTTCAGCGCGGAGGCGCGGGCCCGGACGCTCTGGACCCAGCTCAGCGCCAAGGTCGGCGGTCTGTCCGGCTACCAGCCCTATATATCGACCAGCGGCGGCGTGACCCGACTTCAGGCCGGTCCCCTGGCGAGCGGCGCGGATGCGACCCGGCTGTGCGGCGCGATCAGGGCGGCCGGCGCGGAGTGCATGCCGAAGAAGATGTAAATCTTGCCAAAGCTTGGAATTTTATTTCAACCATGCGATAATGGGACCTCAGCACGGAGCGTCCCATGTCGATCGAAAATCAATCGGTGATCCATGCGTTGGTGGAGGGGCTTCTTGGCCCGGAAGCAGCGGGTGCAGCGCTGGCGGCGCTCGATCTGGACCGCCGCCTGGCGGAACAGGGCGGCCCCCATGTTTCCCGCGCCGCCTTCGCCATGGCGATGAACGTGGCGCTGTTCCACGACCTGCTGCGGCGGGTGCCGAGCGGAGCGGCCTATGTCGCGGACCGGCTGGCGCATGGGGGCAAGGTGCTGTTCGACCATGGCGCGCTGCGCACCATGAGGCTGGCCGAAGGCGCGACCGGACGCTTGCCCCCCGGGGAGGAGGCCTTCACCCGCATATTGCTGCCGCTGGGCTATGAGATGGCGGCGGTCTATCCGCTCGACCGGCTGCGGATGACGGGCCGCGCCTATCGCCATGCCGACCTGCCCGAAGCGATTCCCCAATTCTTCCTGTCGGAACTGCATGCCGACCGCTTCGACCCGGAATTCGCCGAAACGGCGGCGCGGGTGTTCGGCACATCCCGCGATCCGCTGACGGGGGAGGCGCAGGCCGTGCTCGGGAAATTCGCGGACGGCCAGCCCGTCACGCTGGCGGAGGCGGCCGCCGCCCTGCCGGTGATCGTCGCCGCCTTCGACCGGCAGCATCAGCCGCCTAGCGTCGAGGATTATGAACTGCTGCTCTCCCGATCCCATGAGGCGGGCTGGATCGCGACGGAAGGAAACGCCTTCAACCACGCCACCGACCGGGTGGCGGACGTCGCCGCGCTGGCGGAACGGCTGAAGGCGGAGGACTGGCCGATCAAGGATCGGCTGGAAATCTCCCGCACCGGGCGGGTGCGGCAAACCGCCCTGCGCGCCGACACGGTGGAACGGCTCTTCGCCGGCAACGAACTGCGCCGGGTTCCGGGCTCCTTCTACGAATTCATCAGCCGGGACATCGATCCCGCAACCGGCAGGCTGGACCTGGCCTTCGACACCGGCAATGCGACCGGCATCTTCGCGATGACCAGCACCCAGGGCGAAGGACGCGCATAACGGGTTGATCGGCGCGCGGGCTTGAGGCAACGGGTTCCCGATTTTTGCGGGGAGATGCGCGTTGACTGATCCGGTTGTCCCATCCTGGGTGCTGACCCTGGCCTGCGCCGACCGCGTCGGCATCGTCGCCGCCGTCAGCCAGTTCCTGGCGGAACGCGGCGGCTTCATCACCGACAGCCAGCAATATGCCGACCGGGAAGCAGGCCGCTTCTTCATGCGCGTCGCGTTCGAGGCGACGGACGGCCGCATGGGCGACACCGGCAGGCTGCGCGGCGAATTCGGCGATGTCGGCGCCCGCTTCGCCATGGACTGGCGGTTGACCGCCGCCGATGAAAAGCCGCGCATGCTGATCGCGGTGTCCAAGGGGTCGCACTGCCTGGCGGACCTGCTGCACCGCTGGCAGACAGGCACGCTGGCGGTCGACATCATGGGCGTGGTGTCCAACCATCCCGACATGCGCCGGATCACCGAATGGCACGGCATCCCCTATCACGAGCTTCCGCCCAATGGCGACAAGGCCGCGCAGGAGGAAGCGCTGCTCGGCCTGTTCGAACGGACACGCTCGGAATATCTGATCCTCGCCCGCTATATGCAGGTTCTCTCGGAGGAACTGGTGGAGAAACTCGCCGGCCGCTGCGTCAACATCCACCACAGCTTCCTTCCCGGATTCAAGGGCGCGCGCCCCTATCACCGCGCGCATGAGCGGGGCGTGAAGCTGATCGGCGCCACGGCGCATTTCGTGACCGCCGATCTCGACGAAGGGCCGATCATCGAACAGGCGGTGGAGCGCGTGGACCATCGCGCCACGGCGGAGGACATGATCCGCATCGGACGCGACATCGAAGCGCAGGTGCTCGCCCGCGCCGTCACATGGCTGGCCGACCGCAGGGTCCTGCAGAATGGCGGCAAAACGGTGGTCTTCCGCTAATCGGGCGCTAATCGGGGCAACCACTGATCGGGCGCTAATCGGGGCAACCGCGACCCCGCCGGCCTTCAGGCCAGCTTGCGCGCCCTGTCCCGCCACGCCTCGGCCAGCACCGGCATGTCCGCCAGCGCCCTCACGGCGTCCGGCTCGCCCTTGTGCCCTCCCCCGATCAGCAGCCGGAACAGCCGCGCGACCGGCCACTCGGGCCATGGCCGCTCCAGCAATTCCATCTGCGTGCCGGCCTCCGCCTCCCCCTCCCGCAAGACCCGAAAATAGATGCCGCATCGCGCCGTCTTCACGATGGTCGCCATCACGTCGCGCGCGCCGAAACGATGGTCGAGCTTCCAGCAGGGCTGCCGTCCATGGCTCACCTCGACCACCGCGCTGCCCAGCGCAAAGCGGTCGCCAAGGCAGATCTCCTCCTCGGTCATCCCGCGCGACGCGATATTCTCGCCAAAGGCGCCCGGCCCCTCCAGCAAGGGATGACCGGGCTTGCGCTCGCGCCACCAGGCATAATGGTCCTGCGGATAGAGGTGGATGGCCTTGTCCCACCCGCCATGATGCACCTTGTCGGCCACCCCGTCGCCTTCAAGGCCCAGCCAGCCGATCCGCACCGCGCCCGTCACCGGCTTCTTCGCGATCGCGCTATAGTCGCCGTCGCGAAAGGGCGCGGGCATCCCGGTCAGCAGCGCGTCGACGGTCATGGAACAAAGGGTCATGCCCTCCCTTGCCATGGAAGCCATGGCCGGGAAAAGGCCGCTCGACAGGAAAATGACTCAGGCGGGGGACAGCTCCGAACCCAGCTTCAGCACTTCGCACCCGCTGTCGGTGGTCACCAGATAGGCGGGATTGCGGCGGGAACCGTTCCGCCTGATGACGGCGCCCTCGATCCGGCGCTCGACCTGCTGCTCGAACCGCTCGGCTACTCTCCCGCGGCCGACGCCCTGCCCCCAATTCCACTTGACCCTCGCTCCTTTGCGAAAGCTTCCGGTCATCAAGCATTCTCTCCTTCGGGGAACAACCGCGCCGGCCGGCCATCATTGCTGCCGCAAGGCAAAAATCCCGAATGCCGTCCTGGTTCCCTTGGGTTTTGCGCCTGCCTGCGTTAAGGGCGGCGGATGGATGTCACGGGGCTTCGCGTCGCGCTCTTCAGCGGCAATTACAATTATGTGCGCGATGGCGCGAACCAGGCGCTCAACCGCTTCGTCGCCTATCTGCTGCGGCAGGGCGCGGCGGTGCGCGTCTATTCGCCCACCACGGACAGCCCGGCCTTCGATCCGGCGGGCGATCTGGTCAGCGCGCCGTCGGTGCCCGTGCCCGGCCGCCGCGAATATCGGATTCCCTACCGCATGTCGGGCGCCGTCCGCCGCGACCTGAAGGCCTTCCGCCCGAACCTCGTCCATGTGTCCAGCCCCGATCCGCTCGGCCATCGCGCCGTGGCCTGGGCGCGCCGCCACGGGCTGCCGGCGGTCGCCTCCGTCCACACGCGCTTCGAAACCTATCCGCGCTATTACGGCCTCGCCTTTCTGGAGCCGGTGATCGAATCGCTGCTCCGCCGCTTCTACCGCCGCTGCGACGCCATCGTCGCCCCGTCCGAATCGATGGCGCAGCTCCTGCGCGAACAGCGGATGAGCTATGATGTCGGCATCTGGACCCGCGGCATAGACCGGGACATCTTCCATCCCGGCCGCCGCGACATGGCGTGGCGCCGGTCGCTCGGCATCGCGGACGACGAACCGGTGATCGGCTTCATCGGCCGCCTGGTGATGGAAAAGGGCCTCGACGTCTTTTCCGACACGATCGATCATCTGGCGGCGAAGAATGTGCGGCACAAGGTGCTGATCGTCGGCGAGGGGCCGGCGCGGGAATGGTTCGCGAACCGCCTGCCCAACGCCGTCTTCACCGGCTTCCAGAAGGGCGCCGACCTCGGCCGCGCCGTCGCGGGCATGGACATGCTGTTCAACCCCAGCGTCACGGAAACCTTCGGCAACGTCACGCTGGAGGCGATGGCCTGCGGCCTGCCCACCGTCGCCGCCCGCGCCACCGGCAGCGAGAGCCTTGTCACCGACGGCGTCACCGGCCGCCTGATCCGCCCCGGCGCGATCACCGCCTTTGCCGACGCGCTGACCGTCTATTGCACCGATCCCGCCACGCGCTCCGCCGCCGGCGCGGCCGCCATGGCGCAGGCGGAACATTATGGCTGGGATCAGGTGAACCAGGCGCTGGTCGACACCTATATCCGCATCATCCGCCAGCGCGAACATGGCGCGCTGGTCCGGTCGAGCCCTGTTCCCTGAACGCAAAAGCCTTCCTATATCACAGGCGATGGCCGATCTTTTCGCCCCCGACGATCTCCCCCCTGTCCCAGCCGAAGCGCCGCTGGCCGACAAGCTGCGCCCCCGCGCGCTGGCGGACGTCGTCGGGCAGGATCATCTGACCGGACCGGATGGCGCGATCGGCCGCATGGTCGCCGCCGGCCGGCTCTCCTCGATCATCCTCTGGGGCCCGCCGGGCACGGGCAAGACCACCATCTCCCGCCTGCTGGCGGATGCCGTGGGCATGCGTTTCGAACCGATCTCCGCCGTCTTCTCCGGCGTGGCCGACCTCAAGAAGGTCTTTGCCGCCGCAAGGGACCATGCCCGGCGGGGCGAGAAGACACTGCTCTTCGTGGACGAGATCCACCGCTTCAACCGCGCGCAGCAGGACAGCTTCCTCCCCTTCGTGGAGGATGGCACCGTCACCCTGGTCGGCGCGACCACCGAAAATCCCAGCTTCGAACTCAACGCCGCGCTCCTCTCCCGCGCGCAGGTGCTGATCCTGCGCCGCCTCGACGCAACCGCCCTCGAACAGTTGCTGGAACGCGCCGAATCGCTGATGGAACGCCCCCTGCCGCTCGACGAAGACGCCCGCGAAGCCCTGCTCGCCAGCGCCGACGGCGACGGACGCTTCCTGCTGAACCAGGTGGAGACCCTCTATTCCATCGAGGTCCCGCAGCCGCTCGATCCGGCGGGCCTTTCCGCCCTGCTCCACCGCCGCGTCGCGGTTTATGACAAGGACCGGGAGGGTCATTACAACCTCATCTCCGCGCTCCACAAAAGCCTGCGCGGTTCCGACCCGCAGGCCGCGCTCTACTATCTCGCCCGCATGCTGACCGCGGGCGAGGAGCCGCTCTACGTGCTGCGCCGCCTCGTCCGCTTCGCCGTGGAGGACATCGGCCTTGCCGACCCGCAGGCGGTCGTCCAGTGCCTCGCCGCCAAGGACAGCTACGACTTTCTCGGCTCCCCCGAAGGCGAACTCGCCATCGTCCAGGCCTGTCTCTATTGCGCCACCGCGCCCAAGTCCAACGCCGCCTACAGCGCCATGAAATCCGCCTGGAGGTCCGCCCGCGAGACCGGCTCGCTCATGCCGCCGCAGAACATCCTGAACGCCCCGACCAAGCTCATGAAGACCATCGGCTATGGCAAGGGCTATCAGTACGACCATGACGCGCAGGACGGCTTTTCCGGCGACAATTACTGGCCCGAGGAAATGCAGCCCCAAAGCTTCTACGCCCCCACCGAACGCGGCTTCGAAGCCCGCATTGCCGAACGCATGGCCTATTGGGACCGCCTGAGGGCCGAACGCCGCCCGAAATGACCCCCCGCTTCGCCCGCTATGCGGTCATCGACTGGTCCGGCGCAAAGGGATCGCGCCACAAGGGCATAGCCGTCGCCCTGTGCGAAGCCGGCGATGCGGCGCCCCGGCTCCAGCATCCGGACGGCGGCGGCCTCTGGTCGCGCCGCGCCGTCGCGGACTGGCTTGTCCGCACCGCGGCCGAAGCCCCGACCCTGTTCGGCTTCGATTTCAGCTTCGCCCCGCCCTATGTCGCGCGCCGAAGCTATCTGCCCGGCGACGACGTGCCCGCCACCGGCCCGGCCTTCTGGGCCTATGTCGACGGCATTTGCGCGGACGAGGATCTGGGCGCCGCCAGCCTGCTCGAACGCACCCACCGGCGGCATTTCTATTTCGGCAAGGCCGACGGCATCAAGGCGGACTATATGCACAACCGCACCTGCGAGGCGCATTACAACGCGCAAGGCGGCGGCAAGCCCTCCACCGTCTATGACGCCATCGGCGCGGCGCAGGTCGCCAAGGCCAGTTTTTCAGGGATGCGCCTGCTCCACCACGTCCATCCGCACGTCCCCGTCTGGCCCTTCGACCCGCCGCCCAGGATCGGCTCGCTGATCGTGGAAATCTACACCAGCATCGCCGCGCGCGCCGCCGGACGCCCCAAGGGCCGGGCCAAGATGCGCGACCTCCCCGCGCTGAACGACGCGCTATTCGCCGTCGGATCACAACCGCATATGGGCCTTCCCCCCGACGACCATGGCGCCGACGCGATCCTGACCGCCGCCTGGCTCCGCCGCGCGGCCCCCCGCCCCAGCCTGTGGAACCCGGCGCCGCTCGACGAAAAAATCGCCGCAACAGAGGGCTGGACGTTCGGCATCATCTGATAGTAAGGCGCTCCCCGTCCGAAACGGATGGGCCGGCTTAGCACAGCGGTAGTGCAGCGGTTTTGTAAACCGAAGGTCGGGGGTTCGATCCCCTCAGCCGGCACCATGACTTCCAGAACCGTTCATGCCGGGGTGAGGCTGGACGAAGCCGAAGTCCCCTGTCGAAACACTCCGCGCAGCCCGAACCGACAGGTTCTGATTCCACGCCACCTGCCCTATACTCGCCCGATGGCATATCGACGCCTGAAAAACTGGGCCCGCGCGCTGAAGGTCGACATCATGGCCCTGTGGCTCGCCGCCCGCGACAGCCGCACGCCCCCGGCCGCAAAGCTCGTCGCCGCCGCCGTCGCCGCCTTCGCGCTCAGCCCGGTCGACCTCATCCCGGACTTCATCCCGATCCTGGGCTATCTGGACGATCTCATCATCCTGCCGCTCGGCATCGCCCTGGCGATCCGCCTCATTCCCGCGCCGCTGATGGCGCAGTTCCGCACCGAAGCGCAACGCCTGTCGGACCGTCCCAAAAGCCGCACGGCAATGGCGGTCATCCTCCTGATCTGGCTGGCATCGGGTCTGGCGCTGTCACTGTACGCCGCCCACTGGATCGCCCATCGCGCCCGCTGATCATGTTTCAGAGCGCGACCTGCGCAATCTGACGCAGCGCGCCCTGGCCCCAAAAACAAAATGGGGGCCGGCATTTCTGCCGGTCCCCACTTCCGTCGCGTCTCTCGATCCGCTTCTCTTTCAAGATGCGATCATCGGACTCGGCGTGCGATAGGTCCGCCTCAAAGGCTTTGCTATCGTGTCGGCTCCGTTTGCCCGGCCGGTCGGCCGTTCTCCCGCAGCCTGTCCTCTTTATTCGATGCCCGACGTTCACTTTCGCGCGTGCACGGCACCGTCTATTGAGAACCATCGGATTTCCGCATTTTCCTTCCGGTCCATGCTTCTTTCCCGACGCTCGAAAATCCCTTCAAGTCGCTGATTTCTCATCGACTTTGGCATCCAGATCGCTCTGTCTCCCGGTCTTTCCGATAAGAGGATGCTCTCACCAAAAGCGAGTCGCTCAAAGCGGAATCTTGCACCCTGAAGACCGCCTCCCGCTAAAGCTGTGGATAAGTGTGGATAATTTTTCCGCACGGTTCAGCCGCCCGGCGACCAGCCTCGCGGCGCCAGCGTGAAGCCGGAAAATTCAAAGCCCGGCACGACCACGCAACTGACCAGCGTCCATCCGCCCATCGGCCGCGCCGCCTGCCAATGATGGGCCGGGACCAGCCCTTGCGGCTGCTGCCCCGCCAGCACGTCCCCGCCCAGCAGCATGTCCCGTGCAGCCCCTCCTTCGTCCGCGATCGACAGGGTAAGCGGCGCCCCGGCATGCCAGAACCAGTGCTCGACGGCGTCGACCCGGTGCCAGTGCGAAGCCTGATGCGCCTCCAGCAGGAAATAGATCGCGGTCCCGCCTGCCCGTTCGCCCGCTCCGGCCGCCGCCCGCCAGCTTTCCCGAAACCATCCCCCCTCCGGATGCGGCGCAAGGTCGAGGAGCCGGATCAAAGCCCCCGCTGCCGCTTCATCGCAACCGTCCATCGCCCTGCCTCAAAATTTATGACTGGAAAAACAACATGATGCGTCGTTGTCGCAGGTTCATGCAACCTCCATCAATATGCGCGGGTTGAACGATCAAAGCACGTCTTTTGGAGGAGAAAAAATGCGTAAAGCCCTTATGGCCATGGCCGCCGTCTCGCTGGCCATTCCCGCTTCGATGGTGATCCCGACGGACGGCGCCAACGCCCGCCGCCATTATCAATATCGCGAATGGCGCGGCCGCGACGGCCGCATGTACTGCCGCAAGTCCAACGGCACCACCGGCCTGATCGTCGGCGGCGTGGGCGGCGCTCTGGTCGGCCGCGCCATCGACACCCGCGGCGACCGCGCGACGGGCACGATCCTGGGCGCCGCCGGCGGCGCGCTGCTCGGCAAGGAAATCGACAGCAAGCGTCGCTGCCGCTGACAGGCGCGAAAAAGGGCGGCTTCCGATGGGAAGCCGCCCTTTTTTCACGTCTTCACGACATTCAAGGCTTATTCGGCAGCCGCGCCGCGCGCCTCATCGACCTTGAAGGCCACCGACTGACCGCCGGAAACGCCCGACACGCGGCCATTCTTGACCGACAGGTTGAAGGCGACGGCGTCGGGATAGCGACGGCCCGAAATCACCTTGCCGGTCTTGGTGTCCTTGACGTCATACACATAGGTGTAGCCCTCGTGCGTGAACTTCTGCTTGGCAGCGTCTTCGGCATGGGCGGGAGCGTTGGCGGCGCCGGCGGCGAACAGGGCGGAAAGGACAAACTTGGACAGCATTCGCATGGGTAAACTCCTTGTGAATGCCGATCAAACACCTCTGGAATATTCTTTTCTGTTGATGCCGATTTATGGTGCGCCGCGCTAAAACGACAATCGCAAACAAAGGCGAAACGATTGCATTTCCCGCAACCGCTAACTCAACCCTTTGATAAATCAAGGATATGTTTGAATTCCGCCGCCGTCAGCGGGGATACGGAAAGGCGCGATTGGCGTATCATCACCATATTGGCCAGCTTCGGATCGGCCTTCATCGTCTTCAGCGTGACGGGCTTGGCGAACTTTTCCTTCGGCGCCACATGCACGGCCACCCACTTGCCCGTCCCGTCCGTGCTGTCGGGCGCGGCTTCCTCGACGATCTCCATGATGCCGACCGCCTCGACCCCGATATTGCTGTGGTAGAAGATCGCAAGATCGCCCTTGCGCATCGCCTTCATATGGCCTTGCGCGGCATGATTTCGCACCCCGTCCCACTCCGCCTTCCCCTTTGCGGCCAGATCGTCGTAGGAAAAGGCGTCGGGTTCCGATTTCATCAGCCAATAGTTCATGGCTTCTCCTTGCATCAGCCGCGAAGGACGATCAAGGATGCGCGCATGGCCCGGCGGCGCCAGGACGGCGCGCCTGGGCGGGTCCAGTTGAATTTCGGAGAATCACGTGTCGCAATCCCTGCTGGGACAAGTGCCTGTCCTGTCCTTGGGCAATATGGAAAGGGCCGACTTCGCCGCCGCCTTCGGCGGCTCCTTCCAGCGCTTTGGCTTCGCCATGGTGAAGGACCATGGCATGGACCCGGCGCTGATCGACAGGGGCTGGGCGCTCGCCCGCCGGTTCTTCGCCCTGCCGGAGGAGGCAAAGCGCCGCTACGACGCCCGATATAATGGCGGCCAGCGCGGCTACACCGCCTTCGGCGTGGAAATCGCCAAGGGCGCGAGCGAGAACGACCTCAAGGAATTCTGGCATGTCGGTCGCGACCTGCCCGAAGGCGATCCGCTGGCGCAAAGCATGCCGCCCAATGTCTGGCCGGACGAGCTGCCGGAATTCCATGAGACGTTCACGCGCCTCTATGCCGAATTCGACCGCGTCGGCGCCGAACTGCTGTCCGCCATCGCCCTATATCTGGGGCTGGAGGAGCGCTGGTTCGACAAGCCCATCGAAAACGGCAATTCGATCCTGCGCCTGCTCCATTATCCGCCCGTCTCGCCGGAAGCGCCGGGCATCCGCGCCGGCGCGCATGAGGACATCAACCTCATCACCCTGCTGCTGGGCGCCGAGGAAGGCGGGCTGGAACTCAGGGACCGGGACGGCAACTGGCTGCCCGTGGTTCCGCCGCCGGGCGCGCTCGCCATCAATGTGGGCGACATGCTCCAGCGGCTGACCAACCATCGCCTGCCCTCGACCAGCCACCGCGTCGTCAACCCGCCGCCGGAACGGCGCGGCCATTCGCGCTATTCCATGCCCTTCTTCCTGCACCTGCGGCCGGACTTCCTGATCGACGCCCTGCCCCAATGCGTCGATGCGGCGCATCCCCGCCGCGACCCGCCCATAACCGCGCACGACTATCTGACCGAACGGCTGCGGGAAATCGGCCTGATCAAGGGGTAGCGACGGGAATGACGGGCGCGCCCCGGCCAGGAGCCCCGTCCGCGCGGGGGCCCGCCATGTCCTGACCGGCGATCGGTTCCGATCGCCCGGAAACCGCCCTATCTCCGCCCGCGCCCCATGGTGATCCCGATCTCCTCGCCCTTCTCGCTGAGGGCGAGCTTCACGATCTTCACCTCGACATGGGTCACCTTGTCGTCCTGGAGTAAGATCGTCTCGATGATATGATCGGCCACCGCCTCGATCAGCGTGAAATGCTGTCCTTCCGGCAGGGCCGCGGTCGCGGCATGTTTCAGGTCCATGTAATTTTTGGACCGGGACAGCGGCGTGTCGGGATCGTAATGATCCGCGATCTTCAGCCGCGCCCTGATCGATATGCGCAGCGGTTGCGGCAGGTGCGTCTCCTCCGAATAGATGCCGGTCAGGACATCCACGTCCAGATTATTCACCTCCAACGTCAGGAAATCGTCAAATCCGCTGTTCATAGCTCGCCACATTCAGGCCGTCCCTGCCGCGGGCCGGCCCCAGTTTAGACTTTTATTTTGCGAGCCACGCGCTAAAGCCCGCCGCTCTCGGCGCGTCCATGCGCCATTGAGGACGGATCGGCAAGACGTGTCTGTGATAGTGCCCCTCAACATGATGTCGCGGAACGCGATCGAGCAACTGCTTGACGCGGCCTTCGGCCCTGACCGGCACGGTCGCACCGCCTATCTGATTCGCGACGGCATGCCCTGGCTGCCCGAACTCTCCTTCGGCATGCGGGATGGGGAGGGCAGGCTCATCGGCTCCCTGCAAAGCTGGCCCGTCGCGCTCGCCCATGAAGACGGCAGCCGGACGCCGCTCATCATGGTCGGCCCCGTCGCGGTGGACCCCGCGGTGCAGGGCGCCGGCCACGGCCGCGCGCTGATGGACGCGGTCGTCGCGGCCGCCCGCGCGCGGCGAAGCGATCCGCTGATGATGATCGGCGATCCGGAATATTATGGCCGCTTCTGGGGCTTTTCGGCCGAAGGCACCGGCGGCTGGGACTGCCCCGGCCCGTTCGAGCCGCGCCGCCTGCTGGCGCTGTCGGTCGACGGTAGGCCGATAGGCGGCACGGGCATGCTGGGTCCGCGCGCTACCGTCCGCGCCTGAAATTTCCCTTTTGCCTTCGCGCCCAAGCCCCCCTATCTCGGCCCCATGCCGATGGAGCCGCCCCCCGATCTTTCCAGCCTGTCCCTCAGCGATGTCGCGCGCCTGCTGGCGGAAAAGCGCCTTCCGCCCGTGGAGAAGTGGAACCCCGACCATTGCGGCGACAGCGACATGCGCATCGCCCGCGACGGCACCTGGTTCCATCAGGGCTCGCCCATCGGCCGCGAAGCCATGGTCCGCCTCTTCTCCACCATCCTGCGCCGCGAACCCGACGGCAGCCACGTCCTGGTCAC
Source organism: Sphingobium sp. SA916 (assembly GCF_002894065.1). Lineage (NCBI taxonomy): Bacteria > Pseudomonadati > Pseudomonadota > Alphaproteobacteria > Sphingomonadales > Sphingobiaceae > Sphingobium > Sphingobium sp. SA916. Next base: position 23,196 of record NZ_LXYF01000061.1, on the reverse strand, counting down.
GCCCGTAGAGAAACTCTCGATCGAGGTGGAGGATGCCCCCTTCATCGCCGTCGAGCTCAAGAGCGAAGGCGAAGGCCGGGCGCGCAACCTCGCCTTCCGGCTCAACACGGGCGACCTGGTCGCCGCCGGCCCGGACAACGCCCTTGTCCTGCGCGAAACGCCGGACGGGCCGCATCCCTATCTCCATGTCCGCGGCGGGCTGGAGGCGCTGATCGCCCGCAGCGTCTATTATGAACTGATGAACCTGGCGCTGGACGAAGGCGCCCAACCCATCGGCCTCTGGAGCAACGGCGCCTTCTTCGCGCTGGACGGATCGGCATGACCCTGGCGGAACGGCTGCGGACCGCCCTCAGGCAGGGACATGAGCGGGAGGTCGGCCTGATACCCTCCGACACCCGCGACCCCCGGATCGACGGCGACATCCTGCTCTCGCCCGCGGCCGTGCTGGTCGCGATCACCGACCGTCCCGAACCCGGACTGATCCTGACCCAGCGCTCCGCCGGACTGCGCCAGCATGCCGGACAGGTCGCCTTCCCCGGCGGACGGGTCGACGACGACGACCCCGACGAAATCGCCGGCGCCCTGCGGGAAGCGCAGGAGGAGATCGGCCTCCCTCCCGACCTCGTCGACATCATCGGCACGTCGGACCGCTATCACACCTTCACCGGCTTCGACATCGTCCCCGTGCTCGGCGTGATCCCGCCCGACCTTCCCCTCTCCCCCCGCGAAGCGGAGGTGGCGGAGCTGTTCGAACTTCCCCTCTCCTTCGCCCTCAATCCCGCCAACCGGATCAGGAAATCGATAGATTATCAGGGTGTTGAAAGGCATTATTACGAAATATTCTGGGAAGGACGCCGCATCTGGGGCATCACCGCCGCAATCCTCGCCAATCTGTCGCGCAGGCTAGGCCATGACCAGCCTGCTGCCTGACGCCGACTGGCGCCATCGCCCCGGCCTGGACGCGCTGCTGAGGGCGCTCGGCGCGGAACAGGGCCTCGCCCGCTTCGTCGGCGGCGCCGTTCGCGACGGCCTGCTGGGCCTGCCGGTCAACGACCTGGACATCGCCACCGTGCTGGAGCCGCAGTCCGTCATCGACCGCCTCAGGGCCGCCGGGATAAAGGCCGTCCCCACCGGCATCGACCATGGCACGATCACGGCGGTGATCAACGGCTGGCCGGTGGAGATCACGACCCTCCGCCGCGACGTCAGCACGGACGGCCGCCGCGCCACCATCGCCTATACCGACGACTGGCGCGAAGACGCCGCCCGGCGCGATTTCACCATCAACGCGCTCTATGCCGACCCCCTCACCCACGCCATCACGGACTTCTTCGGCGGCGTCGCCGATCTCCGCGCGCATCGCGTCCGCTTCATCGGAGAGGCAAGCGCCCGCATCGCGGAGGATCATCTCCGCATCCTGCGCTATTTCCGTTTCCTCGCGCGCTTCGGCCATGACGAACCGGATGTGGAGGCCTATGCCGCCTGCCGCGACGCCGCCAACAGCCTGATGGCCCTTTCGCGCGAACGCATTGCGGACGAACTGCTCAAACTGCTCGCCCTGCCCGGGCCGCTCGCCTCGCTCCGGCTCATGGTCGACGGCAGCATATTGCTGCCCGTCCTGCCGGAGGTCGACCATGACGGACTGGCCCGCCTGTCCATGCTGGTCGAGCGGGAGGCCGCCTCCGGCATCGCCCCTGCGGCCCTGCGCCGCCTGGCGGCCCTGCTTCCGCCGGACCCGCGCGCCGCCGATCAGGTGGGCGCCCGGCTCAAATTGTCCAACAAGGCCCGCAAGCGCCTGACCGCCGCGCTGGAAGGCGCCGCCACCGGCGCGACCCCCCGCGCCCTCGCCTTCCGGATCGGCGTGGAAGGGGCCATCGACCGTATCCTGATCGATCCCTCGGCTCCGCTCGACGGCCTGAAGATGCTCGCGGACTGGGCCCCGCCGCGCCTGCCGCTGGGCGGCGGCGCGCTGATCGCGCGGGGCCTTCAGCCCGGCCCGGACGTGGCGAAGGCGCTGGCCGAGGTTCAGGACATCTGGGTGGCGGAGGATTTTCCCGACGCAGCCCGCGTCTCGGAAATCGCGGATCAGACCGTTTCGAAATTCCAGCGCGCCCGCCAATAGTCATAGGCATCGCCCTCCGCCATCGGCCGCGCGAAATAATAGCCCTGCCCCTGCCAGCACCCCAGATTCTGCAACGCATGGGCCAGTTGCTGCGTCTCGATCCCCTCGGCCGTGACATGCAGCCCCAGCGATTCGGCCAGCGACAGGATGGTGCGCACCATGATCTCCTTGTCCCGGTCCTCCAGCATGGATGTCACGAAACTGCGGTCGATCTTCAATATGTCGATGGGCAGGCTGTGCAGGCTCGCCAGGTTGGAATAGCCGGTGCCGAAATCGTCCATGGCGATCGGCATGTGCAGGTCCTTGAGCGCGAACAGCAGCTTCCGCGCCTTTTCGGGGTCCGCCACGATGGCGCTTTCGGTCAGTTCCGCCGTCAGCCGCTTGCCCGAAATGCCCGCATAGCGCAGCGCTTCCTCGAACATGGATGCGACATCGTCCCGCGCCATCTGGATCGGGGAAAGGTTCACATTGACGCCCACCGGCAACGCCTGGCCGAATTTCGCATCCCACCGGCTGAGCGCCTGCGCCGCCTCATAGGCCGCCCAGCGGCCCAGCGGCGTGATCAGCCCGCTTTCCTCCGCCACGGCGATGAACTCGGCGGGCGAAACATGACCCAGTTCTTCATCCTCCCACCGCGCCAGCGCCTCGAAGCCGGTGATTTCACCCGTCTGCAGGTGGATCAGCGGCTGGAAGGCCAGGGTCAGCCCCCCCTGGGCCAGCGCATCGCGCAGGCGGCTCTCGACGGAAAATCGCCGCTGCGCCTCCTTCAGCACGCCATTGCGGTAGATTTCCACCTTGCCGCTGCGCTTGGCGATCTTCACCGCGGCCTGCGCCTTGCGCACCACATCCTCGGGGTCTTCGGTCAGGCTGGTCGACAGGGCGCAGCCGATCGCGCAATCGACCCGGATTTGCAGATCGCTCAGCCTGATCGGATAGCTGAGCGAGTCCCGGATGCGCTGAACGATATGAAGGGCGTCCGACAAACCATTGTTAAACCTTGCGAAAATCGCAAAGTCGTTGCCGCCGATGCGCGCCAGCACATCGCCCTGCCGCAGGCTGGACTTCAACCGCTTGGCAACCGTGATCAGCAACTCGTCGCCGGCCATCGGGCCCAGGGATTCATTGACCCGGCTGAACCGGCTCAGATCGATGGCGAGGATGCCGAACTGCGCATTGTCCGGCCAGGGCGTGTTGGTCAGCCGGTCCTCGATCTCCTCGCCAAATCCCGTGCGGTTGGGAAGCGCGGTCAGGCCGTCGGACAATAATTCGCGCCGCAGGTTCTTCTCGATGGTCCGGTCGCTCGTCCGGTCGAGTGCGGTGAACAGGAACAGATTGGGTTCGCCATCCGGTTCGGGCAGCCGCCCGACGGTGCAGTAGAAATATTCGGGGCCCAACATGCCGTCGCGGCGCAATTCGAAACCTTCCGAATCGCGCCCGGACAGGACGCTCTGCACGATCCGCCTGCGCCATTCGGCCGCATGGGGCCGTTCGGCTTCGCCCGGATTGCTGCAGGTGAAGCAGTTTCCGAACGGCGCATTGGTCGCCACCATGGACAACCTATTGTCTTCGAAGGAGAATGCAGCCGCCGGATAAGGCAGCGCAGCCAGCCAGTCGGCTATCGCCACGCGATGGGAAAGATGCGCGTCATCCTGCCCCAGAAGGAGCTGGATGTCCGGCATTTCGGTCGGCCGATCACGCATCGACATGGCTTCCATAGGCCCGGCGATAGGCCCAAAGGGTAAATTTTCGGGAAACGACATTCCCGATTCCAGCGCGATAGTAACGAAAAAATCAGCTTCTCAGAACCGGTTATCGCGCGGGAAGCCCGTGGGCGGCATGCGCCCGGCCGCACCCCTGGCGACGCGCCATGGCGTCATGTCGGCTTCCGTGCGCACCCGCCCCGTTCCTCCACCCATGGCCCAGCTCAGCCCGTCGGACAGGCGGAAGGCGATGGCATCGGACAGCCCGCCGTCGCGATAGCGCTGCATCTGCACGCCCTGACCGCGCGCCATGCGCGGCATTTCAGTGAGCGAGAAGACCAGCAGCTTGCGGTTTTCGCCCATCACGGCGACGCTGTCCGCCTCCGGCGCGATGGGATGCACGACGCTCAGCTTCGCGCCGGTCCGCACATTGACGACCTGCTTGCCCTTGCGCGTTTCGGCGATCACATCCGCCACCGCCGCCACGAAGCCGCGCCCGTCCGAGGATGCAAGCAGCAGTTCGCCACCCGCCCGCGCAGGCAGCAGGGCGACGATATTGCCGGTGCCGTCCATGTCGACCAGCGACCGGACCGGATCGCCAAAGCCGCGCCCGCCGGGCAGCTTGTCCGCGCCCAGCGTGAAGACGCGCCCGGTCTCCGTCGCCAGCAGCAGCTTGTCGGTGGTCTGCGCGTGGAAGGCGATCATCGGACCGTCGCCTTCCTTGAATTTCAGCGTGTCCGCCGAAGCAAGGTCGCGATGCCCGCTCATCGCCCTGATCCAGCCGCGCTCGGACAGGATCACGGTGATCGGCTCCTTCTCGATCATCGCCTCCAGCGGGATTTCCCGCGCCGGCGCCGCCTCCTCGACGAGCGTGCGCCGCCGGCCGAAATCGCTCTCGGGCGAATAGCGCTTGCGAAGGTCCGCCAGATCCTTCTTCAGCCGCGTCCGCTGCCGCGCCGGGCTTTCCACCAGCTTTGTCAGCTCGTCGCGTTCCTTCAGCAGTTCCGAATGCTCGCGCCGCAGCTCCATCTCCTCCAGCTTGCGCAGGGACCGCAGCCGCATGTTCAGGATCGCCTCGGCCTGCCGGTCGTTCAGGCCGAACTCGGCCATCATCACCTCTTTCGGCTCATCCTCGGTCCGGATGATCTCGATCACCCGGTCAAGGTTCAGATAGGCGATGATATAGCCGTCCAGCAGCTCCAGCCGCGCCGCGATCTTGTCCAGCCGGTGCTGGGCGCGCTTCACCAGCACGTCGATCTGGTGCTTCAGCCATTCGACGAGGACCGTCTTCAGCCCCAGCACCCTTGGCGTGCGCGTCGCGTCCAGCACGTTCAGGTTCAGCGGAAAGCGGTTTTCCAGATCGGTCAGCCGGAACAGGCTGTCCATCAGCACGTCGGGGTCGACGGTGCGGGCGCGGGGTTCGATGACGATGCGGATCTCGGTGTCGCTCTCGTCGCGCACATCGGCCAGGATCGGCAGCTTCCTGTCGTTGATCAGCGCCGCGATCTGCTCGATCAGCTTGGACTTCTGCACCTGGAAGGGGATTTGCGTCACCACCGCGACCCATGTGCCCCGCCCGCCATCCTCCTTGTGCCAGCGGGCGCGGGTTCGAAACGATCCCCGCCCCGTCGCATAAGCCTCTGAAATGATGGAAGCGCTGTCCACCAGCACGCCGCCGGTCGGAAAGTCCGGACCGCGCACGATCCGCATCAGCTCGGCATGCTCGGCGTCCGGATTGTCGATCAGCAGGCTGGCCGCATCGATCAGTTCGGCGACATTATGCGGCGGGATGCTGGTCGCCATGCCGACCGCGATGCCGGTGGCGCCGTTGGCCAGCAGATTGGGGAACAGGCCGGGAAACACCTCCGGCTCCTGATCCTCGCCATTATAGGTCGGGCGGAATTCGACGGTGCCTTCGTCCAGCCCGGCCATCAGGTCGGCGGCGGCCTGCGTCAGCCGCGCCTCGGTATAGCGCATCGCCGCCGCATTATCGCCGTCGATATTGCCGAAATTGCCCTGCCCGTCGACCAGCGGCGTGCGCAGCGAGAAATCCTGCGCCAGACGCACCATGGCGTCATAGACCGACGCGTCGCCATGCGGGTGATATTTGCCGATGACGTCGCCGACGACGCGGGCGCATTTCTTGTACGGCGTGGTGTTGCGCGCCGGATTGGCGACCAGCACGTCGGGCGAAGCCCCGCCCGGCTCCATCCGCAGCAGCCGCATCGCCCAGAGCAGCCGCCGGTGCACCGGCTTCAGCCCGTCGCGCAAATCCGGCAACGACCGCGCCGTGATGGTGGAGAGCGCATAGACGAGGTAGCGCTGGGACAGCGCATCGTCGAACGGGTGATCCTTGATAGCGTCGAACGGGTCGCGAAATTCGGTCATCGCAACGGGGAATAGCAGCGCCGCGACAAAACGGAAACGGGGTTTAATCCCCTCCTGCTCCTGCGAAGGCACTCGAAGGAGACAAGTGGCTCATGAGAGCCCGGTTAAGCTGTCGCCCTTTCACGCCAGGCAGCATGGACAAATGCAAGACCCGCCGGACTGAGTGATCCGCGTGGATTGCGGACATTCCCCCTCCCGCAGGCGGGAGGGGGCTAGGGGGTGGGCTGGCGCGACATCAGCGTGAATTTTCAACGGCTAAGCTGGAAGCTCGCTACGCTCGCACCCACCCTAACCCTCCCGTTTACGGGAGGGGAATGTCCTGAATCGGCCATTTCCCGACATTCCGAATTCGCCCACGCGGCCTAGCGCAGAACTGGTTTCCCGCCTCCGCAGGAACACGGCGACATCAACGCGCTTCACCGCGGCAAAAACCGCGCCTCCGGGTCCGCCGCGATCTCCCGCGCGAACTCCGCGCCGATCCAGTCGCGAAAGGCCTTCACCTTGGCGGTGTTGCGGGCATGGGGCGGATAGACCACCCAATAGCTCGCCCGTTCCCGGACATAGGATGGCAGGGCCTCCACCAGCAACCCGGCCTCCACCTCGGTCTTCCACAGGAAGGGATTGACGATGGCCACGCCCTGCCCCGCCATGGCGGCGCGCCCCTCCATCACCTGGGAATCGAGCGCGATCGCGGGCGGCAGCCCCTTGCCGTCCGCCTCCACCCCCATGGCGGCGAACCATTCATGCCACCACATGTCGTCCGGCGACAGGCGCGGCATGGCGTGCAGCGCCCGCGCATCGGCTATCGGCCCGTTCGCCGCCAGCCATGACGGGCTGCACAGCGGCGCCAGCCGGTTGTGGGTCAGCAGCTTCGCCTCCAGCCCCGGCCAATCGCCCCGCCCGCCCCGCACCGCCACGTCCACGCCGTCGCGGGCGAAGTCCACCACCCGGTCGGTCGCGTCGATCCGCACGGCCAGCCCCGGCTGGCGCATCTGGAACGTGCCGATGCGCTGCGCCAGCCAGAGATGCGCGAAACTGTTGGTGCAACTGATCGTCAGGATCGTCGAATGGTCCTGCGTCAGCGCGGCGAACCCTTCCCGCATCTGGTCGAAGGCGCGGGACAGGATCGTGGCGATCTCCCGCCCCTTGTCGGTCAGCGCCACTTTCCGCCCCGCCCTCTGGAACAGGCTGATGCCCAGCCGCTCCTCCAGCAATTTCACCTGATAACTGACGGCCGCCTGGGTCATCCCCAGCTCCTGCGCCGCAACCGTGAAATTCTCCAGCCGCGCGGCGGCCTCGAACACGCGGACGGCGGATAGGGGCGGCAACTGGCTCATCTGCCATGGATAAGCCAGCCTTATGATTCGCGTCCATCCTTTTGTTGGCCGCCCCACCGGAAAAGAGCGATAGGAATTCCCACGAAACGAAATCCATTCTCCGGATCATTCATGGAAAAGGAGCCTTGCCATGCACTTGTCCAAGGACGCCCGGCCGTCCCCCAACGGCCACGAAGCCGCCCGGAATCGCCCCGGCCTGATCGCCGCCATCATGCAGGCCTTCTGCGCTCTCCACCGCATCGCCTGGTCTGCCCCCTGGATCGAGGAACGGCGATGAAGCCCCTCGAAAATCGCGAACATGGTGCGACGGGGGTTGCACAATCCGCGCCACACGCCAACTTGCGCGCGTGTCCGATTCCCGCCTTTCCCCTGTTCCCGATCTTCCCCCTCCGCCGCCCCGGCTGCTGACAGGGGCCGCGCTGTTCCTCGACTTCGACGGAACGCTGGCCCCCATAGCCGATACGCCCGACGGCGTGGAGGTCGATGACGATCTGCTCGCCCTCCTCGGCCGTCTGCGCGACCGGCTGGATGGGCGGCTTGCCATCGTCAGCGGCCGATCCGTCGCGACATTGCGCGATTTCGGCTTCGGGCAGTTCCTGCTCGCCGGCACCCATGGGCTGGAACTGGCGGAACCCGGCCGCCCCGTAGAAGCGCCTGCCCGCCTCCCCGCGATCGATGAGGCGGAAGCCGCCTTCCAGACCTTCGCGGCCGGAAAGGCCGGCGTCCTCGTCGAACGCAAGACGATCAGCGTCGGCCTTCATTTCCGCGGCGCCCCGCAATGGGGCCGGGAAGCAGGCGATCTGGCCGCCAGCCTGGCGGATCGGCTCGACCTCGCGCTCCAGCCGGGCAAGATGCTCTACGAACTGCGTCCCGGCGGCGCCGACAAGGGCAGCGCCGTCCGCACACTGATGCGCCGCGCACCCATGGCCGGCGGCACGCCGCTGTTCATCGGGGACGACGTCACCGATGAGGAGGGCTTTGCCGTCGCACGCGATCTGGGCGGCTCCGGCATTCTCGTCGGCGTGCCCAGGGCGACGCTCGCCGCATTCTCTTTGGAACAGGTTGCCGCCGTCAGGCATTATCTTGCCCAGGGGGTCGCTGGCACCGACTGATCCGATGGTCCGGCGCCCCTGTCGTGCACGAACAAGGGGGACGGACCGATAGAAACGCAGAAAAACGACCTTCCGGGCGGGGATGAGCGCACGCTCGACCTGTGGCCCATCGGCAATTGCCAGGCATCGGCGCTGATCGACCGGGCCGGGCGGATGATATGGGCCTGCGTCCCCCGCGTCGACGGCGATCCCGTATTCTCGGCGCTGCTGGACGATGCCGCCTGGGACCAACCGGATTCGCGGGGCTTCTGGGCCATAGAGCTGGAGAACTGCGCCCGGATCGAGCAGCATTATATCCGCAACACGCCTGTGCTGGTGACGCGCCAGACCGACGCGCAGGGCAATGCGATAGAGCTTTACGATTTCTGCCCGCGCCACAAGCATCAGGGGCGGATGTACCGCCCCGTCGCGTTCGCCCGCGTCGTCCGGCCCGTATCGGGCAGCCCGCGCATCCGCGTCAGGCTGCGCCCCACCACCTCCTGGCATTCGGAAAAGGTGCCGATCAGCTATGGCTCCAACCATATCCGGCTGGTGCTGTCTTACATGGCGATGCGCATGTCCACCAATGCGCCCATCGGCCTGATTTCCCAGGAAAGCTGGTTCCGGCTGGAACATGACATGCATTTCTTCCTGGGGCCGGACGAGAGCTTTTCCGACGCCCTCCGCCCCGCGGTGGAGCGGATGCTGGACGACACGATCCACGAATGGCAGATCTGGGTGCGAAGCCTGGCCATTCCGGCCGAGTGGCAGGAGGCGGTGATCCGCTCCGCCATCACGCTCAAGCTCTGCCAGCATGAGGAGACCGGCGCCATCGTCGCCGCGCTGACCACCAGCATCCCCGAACATGCCGACAGCGGCCGCAACTGGGACTATCGCTACTGCTGGATCAGGGACGCCTATTATACGGTGGAGGCGCTGAACCGGCTGGGCGCGCTGGACGTTCTGGAAAGCTATCTCGTCTACCTCCGCAACATCGTCGACGGCGCGCGGGGCGGCCATATCCAGCCGCTCTACGACGTGCGCGGCAACGCCACGCTGGAGGAGCGGGAGGCGCAGAACCTGCCCGGCTATCGCGGCATGGGGCCGGTGCGCGTCGGCAATGCCGCCTATTCCCAGGTACAGCACGACGCCTATGGGCAGATCGTCCTCTCCTCCGTTCAGGGCTTCATCGACCAGCGCCTGCTGCGCATGGCGGGGCTGTCGGACTTCGAAGCGCTGGAGGCCGTGGGCGAGCGCGCCTGGCAGGTCTATGACAAGCCCGATGCCGGCCTGTGGGAACTGCGCACCCGCGCGCATGTCCACAGCTACAGCGCGGTGATGTGCTGGGCGGCGTGCGACCGCCTCGCCCATGCGGCAGCCGCCCTTGGGCTGCCGGACCGCGAAGTCCATTGGCGCGAGCGGGCGGAAATCATGAAGGCCCGCATCCTCCAGTCGGCCTGGCGGACGGACAGCAACGCCATCTCCGCCAATTTCGAGGACGATGCGAGGGACGCCTCCCTGCTCCAGCTGATCGACCTGCGCTTCCTGACGGCGGACAATCCCATGTTCATCGGAACGCTGAAGGCGCTGGAAAAGGACCTGCGCCGGGGCAACGACATGCTGCGCTACAGCGCGCCGGACGATTTCGGGGAGCCGGTCACCGCCTTCAACGTCTGCACCTTCTGGCTGATAGAGGCCCTGCATCGGACCGGCCGCAGCGAGGAGGCGCGCGCCCTGTTCGAGGAGATGCTGTCCCGCCGCACCGCCGCCGGCCTGCTTTCCGAAGACATCGATCCCGTCACCGGGGAATTGTGGGGGAACTATCCCCAAACCTACTCATTGGTCGGCATCATCAATTGCGCCGTGCTCTTGAGCAAACCGTGGAGCGTGATGCGATGAAGCGCTTGGCATGGAGGCGCTTGGCATGAGCCGCCTGATAGTCATTTCGAACCGGGTCAGCCGCCCGACCAAGAACGGCAACCAGGGCGGCCTGGCCGTCGCGCTTTCCCAGGCGCTGCGCGAAAGCCGCGGCATCTGGGTCGGCTGGTCCGGCGAGATCACGGAGAATTTCACCGGGCAGATCGGCTTTTCGGAGGATGAAGGCGTCAAGACCGCGACCATCGACCTGGAGGAGCAGGATGTCGACGAATATTATAATGGCTATGCCAACAAGACCCTCTGGCCGCTGTTCCACTTCCGGATAGACCTGGCCGAATATGCGCGCGATTTCGAAGGCGGGTATAACCGCGTCAACCAACGCTTCGCGGACACGACCAGCCCGCTGATCGAACCGGAAGACATCATCTGGGTCCAGGATTACCACATGATCCCGCTCGGCCGGATGCTGCGCGACCGGGGCCATGACAATCGCATGGGCTTCTTCCTGCACATCCCATGGCCGCCGACCCGGCTGCTGGTGTCGCTGCCCCACCACAGCAAGCTGGTACAGGCGCTTTTCGCCTATGATGTCGTGGGGTTCCATACCGAGGAATGGCTGGAATCCTTCCGCCATTATGTCGAACGCGAAATGGGCGGTTCGGTGGACGGCGATTTCGTGACGCTGGGCAAGCGGACGATTCAGGCGATCGCCTGCCCCATCGGCATCAACGCGCAGGAATATGCCAGCGCCGCCGTCAGCGATGCGGCCAAGGACATGTATGAAAAGGTCCGCCGGTCGCTGCAGGATCGCGCGATGATCGTGGGTGTCGACCGTCTGGACTATAGCAAGGGACTGGAAGAACGGTTCAACGGCTACGCCCGCTTCCTGAAGGATCATAGCGAACAGCATCGCAATGTCGTCCTGACGCAGATCGCCCCGCCTTCCCGCGGCGAGGTGGAGAGCTACCAGCAGATCCGCGCAACCCTGGATGCGCTCGCCGGCCGCATCAACGGGGAATATAGCGATGTGGACTGGACCCCGATCCGCTACGTCAATCAGGGCTATCCGCGCGACAAGCTGGCCGGCATCTACCGCGCGGCCAAGATCGGGCTCGTCACGCCGTTGCGCGACGGCATGAACCTGGTCGCCAAGGAATATGTCGCCGCGCAAAATCCGGACGATCCCGGCGTCCTCATCCTGTCGCGCTTCGCCGGCGCCGCCCAGCAGCTCAAGGACGCGCTGCTGATCAATCCCTATAGTCCGGAGGAGATGTCCGACGCCATCACCCGCGCGCTCTCCATGCCGCTGGACGAACGCAAGCGGCGATGGCGCGCCATGATGGACAGTGTCGAAAAGCAGGACATAAGCTGGTGGCGGCAGCGCTTCACGGAGCGGCTGATGGCGGTCCAACGCAATGGCGAGGTGACACAGGAGGCGCAACCGGCTTAACTTTCCCGCCAGCGCCGCTACAGTCGCACCGATGGATGATGAGGAAGAAGCGGGCGGCGCCCTGGCCGCCATTCGCGCCAGATCGGGCGTCATATTGGGCGTGGTCGGCCTTCTGGCCTGGCTGGCGCTGATCTGGTTCATGTTCGGCGACGTGCTGTAGCGGGCTCCCTCGCCGGAACTCGCCCATTTGCACCCCCGCCCCTTTTGGTCTAAGGGCCAGCCCAAGCAGCCCCGGCACCCGCTGATCCTTCCCGATTCGCGTTTGCCGGGGCACATTCTTTATTGGGAAGACAGGAACCGCATATGGCCCGTCGCCGCCAGATCTACGAAGGCAAGGCAAAGATCCTTTATGAAGGCCCCGAGCCGGGTACGATCATCCAATATTTCAAGGATGACGCGACCGCCTTCAACGCCCAGAAGAAGGGCACGATTTCGGGCAAGGGCGTGCTCAACAACCGGATTTCCGAGCATATCTTCACCCTGCTCGGCCAGATCGGCGTTCCTACCCACTTCATCCGCCGCCTCAACATGCGCGAACAACTCGTCCGTCAGGTGGAAATCGTGCCGATCGAGGTGGTCGTGCGCAACGTCGCCGCGGGTTCGCTCAGCAAGAAGCTGGGGATCGAGGAGGGAACGCAGCTTCCCCGCACGCTCATCGAATATTGCTACAAGGACGACGCGCTGGGCGACCCGCTGGTGTCCGAAGAGCATATCGCCTGCTTCGGATGGGCCAGCCAGGACGAAATGCACGACATTGCCGACATGGCGATCCGCATCAACGACTTCATGTGCGGCCTGTTCGCGGGCATCGGCATTCGCCTGATCGACTTCAAGCTGGAATTCGGTCGCCTGTGGGACGGCGACTATAGCCGCATCATCCTTGCGGACGAGATCAGCCCCGACGGTTGCCGCCTCTGGGACATGGCGACCGGCGAGAAGCTGGACAAGGACCGTTTCCGCCGCGACCTGGGCGGTGAAGTCGAGGCCTATCAGGAAGTCGCCCGGCGCTTGGGCCTGATGCCGGAGGGCGTGGATACAACCGTCCTCGACCTCGACACCCATCGCAAGAAGCGCGGCAAGGACTGATGGGAATCCGGACGCGCGGCTCAGGCGAGCAGCGCGTCCGCCATCAGCTTGATCCCCAGCAAAACCATCAGCACATAGATCAGCGTGTAGAAGCGGGCGGGATCGAAGCGCCGCACCAACGCCACGCCGGCCATGGTCGACACGACCGCAAGCGGGATCAGCATCGCCGTCGCCAGCAGGTTCGCCCTGGTGAACTGCCCCAGGGCAGCATAGGCCGGCACCTTCATCCAGTTCGTCACCGCAAAGGCGATCGCGGTCGTCCCCACCAGAACGTCGCGCGACAGGCGCTTGGGCAGAACCCACATCTGGAAGGGCGGCGCCCCGGCATGCGCGATCTGGCTGGTGAAGCCGCTCGCCACGCCGAGCAGCACGCCCACCCATGAGGGCGAGGTCGACGGCAACACGATCGCGCCGCCCCGCTCGATCCAGAGCCGATGCAGGCCGAACAATGTCGAAATCAGGCCCAGCACGCCCATCACCGCGATTTCGGACACGCGGGCGGCGAAGAAATAGCCCAGCCCTACGCCGGCCGCCATGCCGGGCAGCATGACCTTAAGGACATGCCGGTCCCAGCTATGCCGGAACGACCAGACGCCGACCACATCCTGCAGGATCAGAATGGGCAGCATGATCGCCGCTCCCCGCACGGGATCGACGCCCAGGGCGAGGATCGGCATGGCCAGCGCGCCAACCCCGGCAAATCCACCCTTGGCAAGGCCCGACAGGATAACCGCGCTTATGGCGCAGGCATAATAGAGATAATCCGGATTCATGGCGCTCCGCCTAAAGCAAGGCGGCTCGTTGGGGGAGCATCTTTTTTGCGGCGTTTGGCGCCTGCGCGTCAGCTATGCGCGCGATAGCCGATCAGGACGCCGAAGGTGAAGGTCGCCAGAAGCGCCAGCTGAACCCGGCCATGGGGATCGTCATAGCCCATGACCTGCTGACCGAAGGCGAAAAGCCCCACGAACATCGCCAAAGCAAGACCGGCCATGCGAAAATCCTTCCCTCTGCGGGATGGATAACGCCATGGCCGCTAACAAAAGCATAATGCCTTGCTTGCCGGGCGCTCCGGGACTAGAGGGCTGGACGATTCAAACGATCGCCAGCCCTCCGGTTTTCACGGCTTGCGCATTCTGCAGGCAGAATGCCCCGGGGGTGCGCGAAAGCCTGTTTTACGGAGTTCCACACTCATGAAAGCCCGCATCTTCGTCACCCTCAAGGGCGGTGTCCTCGACCCGCAGGGCAAGGCGATCCATCACGCGCTGGAAGGCCTTGGCTTCGGCGGCGTCAATGATGTGCGCGCGGGCAAGCTGATCGAACTGGACCTGGCCGACGGCACCAGCGACGAGGACATCGACGCCATGTGCCGCAAGCTGCTGGCGAACACGGTGATCGAAAACTACCGCATCGAAAAGGCCTGAGCCATGAAGAGCGCCGTCATCGTCTTTCCCGGCAGCAATTGCGACCGCGACCTCGCCGTGGCGTTCGAGACGGCGACCGGGACAAAGCCTGCCATGATCTGGCACCGCGACACGGAACTGCCCGACGATCTCGACCTGATCGGCGTGCCGGGCGGCTTTTCCTATGGCGACTATCTGCGTTCCGGCGCGATGGCGGCCCGTTCGCCGGTGATGCATGCAGTGGCGAAGGCGGCGGATCGCGGGGCCTATGTGCTGGGCATCTGCAACGGTTTCCAGGTGCTGACGGAGAGCGGGCTGTTGCCCGGTGCGCTGCTGCGCAATGCGGGCGGGCATTTCGTCTGCCGCGACGTGGCGCTGACGGTCGAGAATGCGCAGAGCGCCTTCACCAGCCGCTATGAAGCTGGCGAGGCGATCAGCTTTCCGGTGGCGCATCATGACGGCAATTATTTTGCCGATGCGCAAACGCTGGACCGGCTGGAAGGCGAAGGCCGCGTGGCGCTGCGCTATGCGGAGAGCGTCAACGGATCGGCGCGGAACATCGCGGCTATCCTGAACGAGGCCGGCAATGTGCTGGGCATGATGCCGCACCCGGAGCGGGTGATAGAGCCGGCCCATGGTGCGACCGATGGCCGACGGCTGTTCGAAGGACTGGTGGAAGGACTGCTTGCCCGGGCCTGAAGCCACGGGATATGGCCCGGCTTGCTGAACCGACTTTCGGCATGCAATTGCGCCGTTGTCAGCCAGAGCGTTCAATCCATGAACAGCTTTGTGCCGTAACGCTCCACGCGCCGCCATTGCATAGCGGGCTAAGCAAATCTTCGCCGAAGTTGCGCCGCGCTACTTGGCTCACCCGCCGCGATGATAGTCATATTCGAAGGCGCGGCCTTCCTGCTTGGTGAGGATCGCGCCAATGATCGCGCCGCCCGCCCGGCGCAAGCGATCGACGGCGACGCGCAGTCCGCCATGATGATTGCGGCCCCATTCTACCACCAGCAACGTCACCTGCGCCTTGCTCGCCAGCAGGCAGGCATCCGACAGGCCGAGAATGGGCGGCGCATCGATCAGCACCGTGTCATAGCGTTCCCGAACGGTAGCCAGCAGGGAATCCATCGCAGGCGTGACCAGCAATTCCGCCGGATTGGGCGGGATCGCCCCGCAGGGCAACAAGGCCACGCCCGGTACGCCGCTATCCACGATGACGTCGTCCATCCTGGCCTGGCCCGTCATCAACTCGCTGATCCCACGAGCGGGCGATATGCCGAACAGGCTGTGCTGCTTGGGCCGCCGCATATCGGCGTCGATCACCAGCACCCGCTTGTCGAGTTTCGCCAGCGCCCTGGCCAGGGCATGGAGGGTGGAGGACTTCCCCTCCCCTTCCTGCGCGCTGGTGACGAGTATGGAACGCGGCAGACCGGCCGCAGAACCCAGAAGCAGCGAAGAAGCCATCGGCGCGAAAATCTCCGCCCCCGGCTTCTCCCCCGCCGGAACCGCGCCGAGCAGCGGCAGGTTCACCCGCTCCGCCAGCGTGTCGGCGGAGGTCACGGCGTCGTCGAAGATATGCCGCCCCGCCACCGCCATCAGCCCGAGGATCAGCCCACCCAGCGAAGCGAACAGCATGGTGACGCCGATATTGGGGGAAGAAGGCCGCGAAGGCACCGCCGCCCGGTCCAGCGGCTGGATGCGGCCTGCCTGGAAGCCTGCCTGCGATGCCATGTCGCGATAACGCTGGAGCAGGCTGTCGTGCAGCAGGCGATAGGTATCGACCTGCCGCTCCAATATGCTCATCTGCACGCCGCGCCCGCGTTCGGCCCGGGCCTGCCGCTCGACCTTGGCGATTTCGGACTGGATCTGCTTCTCGCCATGCACGGCGACATCGAACTGTTCCTTGAGCGAGGCGCGGATCGTGTTGGCCATGCCCTCCGCCTGATCGTCCAGCGCGGCCAGCCGGGCGCGGGCCTCACGCATTTCGGGGTGGGCATCCTTGCGGAACTGGCGTTCCTGCACGACCTGCGCCCGCGCCTGCGCCCTTTCCGTCATGATCTGCTGCATCGCGCCGTTGTTCAGCACTTCCGGCAGCGTCTCTACACTCGACATGCGGGCGCTTTCCCAGCGCTTCTGCGCGGCGATGCGGTCGGCGGTCGCCTGCGCACGGAAGGCGTTGAGTTGCGCCAGCCGTGTCGCGATCGTGCCCTCGGGAGACGGATCGCCGTCATCCTCCTTCGATCCGGCCTCCTTCGATCCTGGCAACGCCATGGCGCCCGCATTGGCGGCATAGACCGCCAGGTCGCGCTCCGCCCGTTCCAGATCCTTCCGCGCTCCGTCCAATTCGCCGAGCAGGAATCGCCGCGCCTGAACACCGGATTCGAAGCCTCGCTTCAGATCGGCGCGGATCAGGCTGTCGGCATAGCTGTTGGCGACGCGCGCCGACAGCACCGGATCGGCGCTGGTGAAGCTGATGCGGATGACCCGCGACTTGCCGGGCAGTTCGACATGCAGATTGTCGCGCAGCAGGCCCACAACCGTCTCGGTCTCGACCTGGCGCTGGCTGAGCGCGCCCGTTCCCTGCTCCGGCCGGCGCACGTTCATGCCGTCGAAGAAGGTGCGGCTGCCGATCAAGGCCAGTTCGCGGGCCACATCTTCCGCCAGGGCGCGGCTGCGCAGCACTTCCAGTTCGGTCTGCATCAACGCTTCATTGTCGGACGGCGTCGCCTGTCGCTGCGCAGCGGCCGCCCCAGCGGCGCCGGCGGGGACATCCTCCACCTCGACGGAGGCGGTGGCGCGATAATCGGGCGTCGACAGCAGGATGAAGACCACGCCTGCCAGCACGCAAAGCGCCATGGTGACGAACAGGATGATGCGATGCCGCCGCACCGCCGTCCACGCCCCGCTCGCCGCCGCGGCGAAGCGCGCTGCGCGTCCCTCCATGGAAGTGGACGCGCCGCTATCGTCGATCAGCAGACCCGGCCGCGCCATCAGAGTCCTCCATCCAGCACGACGAATCCGGCGCCGACCGCAGGCAGCGCCAGCAGCGTTCCGCCCAATATCGCCTTGGCGCGCGAGAGGCCGACGATGATGGTGTCGCCCGGCAGGATTTCAGGATCGGGCGCCTCGCCCCTGCGGATCGCCCCCAGGTCGAACATCGCCGCCTTGCGCTCGCCGTCCGATTGCCGGACCACGACGATCTGGCCCAGGCTGGCAAGGCGCGTCGGCCCCTTGGCCATCGCGACCGCCTGCAACAGCCCCAGTCGGCCCTCCACCGGGAAAAGGCCCGGTTCGCGAACCTCCCCATCCACGGTGATGCGGCGACCCACCGCCTTCTTGACGAATACCGTCACTTGCGGGGAAACCAGATAGCGCTCGCCCAGCCGCCCGGCGATGACGTCCGATGCTTCGCTGGCGGACAGTCCGGCGACGGAAACATCGCCCACCAGCGGCATGCGAACCATGCCCGCGGCCGTCACCTGCGCGTCCTCCAGCGAAAGGCCCGGTTCATGATAGACCTGGATGCGCAAGACATCGTCGGGGGATATGCGATAGTCCATGCCCACGGCAGGAGCCGCCGGAATGGCGGCATAAGCGGCTTCCCCCTTCGGCGCGTCCTCCACGGTCGAGCAGGCACCGAGCCAGATGCAGGCCATGATCATGACCAGCGCTTGGCTCCTGCTGTCGGTCGGCCGCTTCATGCCGCTTAAATCCCCCGCAATTCAGTGGGCACGCACAAGGCCTGCCATTGCGGGCGGGGTTAACGGCGCGACGGGAACATGGCAACCATCGGCTGGACGAAGGAGGGCGCGGAGCGCCCGATCAGATGGCGATCCGGGCCTGATCCGGGACAACCTGACCCGCGGTCGGCCGCCGTGGCTGATCCGGCCAGACGCCGCGCGTGTCGTAAACCGCCTTGTCGGCGCGTTCGTCCACCGGAACCGATTTGAACATGTCATGATCGACAAGAATGACGAAAACGCCGCATTGTTCCAGAGCCGTATCGAGATCGACGAGTTCAGCGCCGGTTCCGGCGAACTCCATCGGCAGATCATGGGCATAAGGTTCGACCAGCTTGATGCGGCGGCCATAGCGTTTGGCGAGACGCGCCGCGACCTTCACGGCCGGGCTTTCGCGGAAATCGTCGATATTGGGTTTGAAGGCGAGGCCAAGGCAGGCGACCGCCTCCCCCGGATATTCGTCGATCAGGTCGGAGGCCTTCGCGACCACATGGTCGGTCTTGCCGTCATTGACTTCGCGGGCGGTGCGGATGAGGCGGCTGTTTTCCGGGTCGCCATGGACGATGAACCAGGGGTCGACCGCGATGCAGTGGCCGCCGACGCCGGGGCCGGGCTGGAGGATGTTGACACGGGGATGGCGGTTGGCGAGGCGGATGACCTCCCACACGTCGATGTCCATGCGCTCGGCAATGACGGACAGTTCGTTGGCGAAGGCGATGTTGACGTCGCGGAAGCTGTTTTCGACCAGCTTCACCATTTCGGCGGCGCGGGCGCTGGTGGTGATGCAGGCGCCGCGTACGAACTGGCGGTAGAAGCCCAGCGCCTTGCGGGCGCAGCGGGGCGTGATGCCGCCGATGCAGCGGTCATTGTCGATCAGTTCGACGAGGATGCGGCCGGGCAGGACGCGTTCGGGGCAATAGGCGATGGCGATGTCGCCCGCCACGCCGGGCTCGGGCATCTTCAGGTCGGGGCGGATCTGGGCGAAAAGATCGCGCATGGCTTCGGTGGTGCCGACCGGCGAGGTGGATTCGAGAATGACGGTATCGCCGGCCTTCAGGACCTCAGCGACGGTGCGGGCGGCCTTGAGGACGTGGCTGATGTCCGGCGCGCGGTCTTCGGCCACGGGAGTCGGCACCGCGATGATGAAGACATCGCTCGGCTCGACTTTTAGACTGGCGCGGAGATTGCCGCGGGAGACCACGCCCTGGACGAGGCCGTCGAGATCGACTTCCTCGATATGCACGCGACCGGAGTTGACCGTCTCCACGACATGGGCGCTGACGTCAACGCCGACGACCTGCGCGCCGCCGCGCGCGATCAGGGCGGCGGTCGGCAGGCCGATATAGCCGAGGCCGATGACGGATACCTTCTGCTGGAGCTTATCGAGGGGCATGGGGGTCCTGTGGAAGCTTTTGAATTCGGTCCGTTTGTGGCGGGAAATGCTGAAGATTTCGGTAACGGACCGTCAGTTCCCAATCGAGTTTAGGCCGCCTCTTCCATATTCTCAGCCTGCGCGCTCGCGGCTATGATGTCTGCGATGCGCTCCGACGCGTGACCGTCTCCGAAGGGGTTGTGGGCGCGGGACATGGCGGCGTAGGCGGCTTCGTCATCCAGCAGGGCAAAGACCGAGCGGACGATCTTTATTCGATCGGTGCCGACCAGTTTCGCGGTGCCCGCCGTCACCCCTTCGGGGCGCTCCGTGGTCTCGCGCATCACCAGCACGGGCTTGCCGAGCGAAGGCGCCTCCTCCTGCACGCCGCCGCTGTCGGTCAGGACGAGATGGCACAGGTCCAGCAGGCGAACGAAATGGGGGTAATCCAGCGGCTCAATCATCGCGACATTGGGAAGGCTGCCCAGCACGGTATCCATGACAGGGCGCACATGGGGATTGGGGTGGACGGGGAAGATCACGGCCACGTCGGGACGCGCGGCGATTTCGGCGATCGATCGGGCAATCGCCTCCATCCCGCCGCCGAAATTCTCACGCCGGTGGCTGGTGACGGCGACGATCCGCTTTCCGGCGAAGCGCTGGGCCAGGCTGTCGAGTCCCGACGCGAGATGGGGTTCGGCCAGCACGCGCTTGCGGGTGGCCAGCAGCGCGTCGATCACCGTGTTGCCGGTTACATATATGGTCGCGGCATCGCGATTTTCCGCCAGCAGCGCGTCGGCGGCTGCCTGGGTCGGCGCGAAATTCATGTCCGCGATGCAGGCGACGACGCGGCGGTTCACCTCCTCCGGCCAGGGGTGGTGGATGTCGCCGCTGCGCAGGCCCGCCTCGACATGGGCGACGGGAATCTTGCGGTAATAGGCGGCAAGGCTGGCGACCATGGTGGTAAGGGTATCGCCATGCACGACCACGCGATCGGGCTTCTCCGCGTCGAAGGCCTTGCCCAGTTCCACGATCAGCTTCGCCGTCAGGCCGTCCAGCGTCTGGTTCGGCGTCATCACATCCAGATCGATATCCGGAGCGATGCCGGCGATCTCCAGCACCTGGTCCAGCAGGCCGCGATGCTGCGCGGTCACGATCACGCGGGTTTCGACATCCTCCCGCGCCCGCAGCGCGTGAATCACCGGAAACAGCTTGATCGCCTCGGGGCGCGTCCCGAACACCAGCGCAACCTTCATTTGCCGTCCTTTGCCATTTTCCCGCCTTTGCAAGCCGTCTTTCGGGTAAGTGTCTGGCAGAAAATGGTAACCATCCCCTGAACATGGGTAATCCCGACGCCCGCTTTCGCATGGGCGAGAAGCTGTGCTAGAGGCCAGCCGAACCATCTACCCAATCGGGGGCTCAGTTATTTTATGAAGATCACGATGATCGGCACGGGCTATGTCGGGCTGGTATCAGGCGCCTGCTTTGCCGATTTCGGCCATGACGTGGTGTGCGTGGACAAGGATGCAGGCAAGATCGCCGCAATCGAATCCGGACGCATGCCGATTTTCGAGCCGGGGCTCGACCATCTGGTAGGCAGCAATGCAGCGGCCGGAAGGCTGAGCTTCACCACCGATCTGGCGAAGGGGGTGAAGGGCGCGGATGCGATCTTCATCGCCGTGGGCACGCCCTCGCGGCGCGGCGACGGGCATGCGGACCTGAGCTATGTCTATGCGGCGGCCAAGGAAATCGCGGAGTCGCTGGATGGGCCGACCGTCATCGTCACCAAGTCCACCGTTCCGGTCGGTACCGGCGACGAGGTCGAGCGGATCGTCCGGGAAGCGCGCCCCGATCTGGACATTCAGGTCGTGTCCAATCCCGAATTCCTGCGCGAAGGCGCGGCTATCGGGGATTTCAAGCGGCCGGACCGGGTCGTCGTCGGCACGACGGGCAGCGAGCGGGCCATCGACGTGATGGCGCAGGTCTACCGGCCACTGAACCTCAACCAGGCGCCGGTGATGTTCACCGGGCGGCGGACGGCCGAGTTGATCAAATATGCCGCCAACGCCTTCCTGGCGACCAAGATCACCTTCATCAACGAGATGGCGGACCTGTGCGAAGCGGTCGGCGCGGAGGTGCAGGATGTGTCGCGGGGGATCGGCCTGGATAACCGCATCGGGTCGAAATTCCTGCATGCCGGGCCGGGCTATGGCGGCTCCTGCTTTCCCAAGGATACGCTGGCGCTGGTGAAGACGGGGCAGGATTACGACACGCCGATCCGTATCGTCGAGACCGTCGTGCAGGTGAACGATCTGCGCAAGCGGGCCATGGGGCGCAAGATCGTGAAGGCGCTGGGCGGCGAGGCGCGGGGCAAGACCGTGGCGCTGCTGGGCCTGACCTTCAAGCCCAATACCGACGACATGCGCGATGCGCCGAGCCTGGCCATCGTGCAGGCGCTGGAGGATGCGGGGGCGAAGATCGTCGCCTATGATCCCGAGGGCATGGAGGTCGCCGCGCCACTAATGCCCAGCGTGACCATGGCGAAGGACGCTTATGAAGCGGCGACCGGCGCGGACGCGCTGGTATTGGTGACGGAGTGGGATGCGTTTCGGGCGCTGGACCTCAAGCGGCTGGCGGCTTCGATGAACGGACCGGTGCTGGTCGACCTGCGCAACATCTACCCACGCCGGGAAGCCGAGGCGGCTGGCTTTGCGCTGACTCGGGTCGGAGGCAAGGGCGTTTCTGCCTGATGCTGCTGAAGCCAGAGCGAAGGCGCGATGAACGCGGCCTTCCCCGGCTGCATCATTGGGTGGTGGCGGTTCTTGCCTTGCTTGTCCTGACGCTGGTGGTGCCGGTGATAGCCGGGTTGATGTGATAGAATATGCGCTCCTGCCTGCGCAGGAGCACGGTGCCGCTATTTTCAGGCCTTCAGCTTCCACCCGCGCTTGAGCAGCGCGTAGCACAGCATTCCAAGCGCGATATTCAGCCCCAGCAGCACCAGGCTGCCCACCACGACATCGCCGTCCGCCGCCGCGACGAAGCCGTAACGGAAGCCGGAAATGGCGTAGAAGAAGGGGTTGGCGTGGCTGATCGCGCGGAAGACGGGCGCGAGGCGGTCGATGGAATAGAAAGTCCCCGACAGCAGCGTCATCGGCCCGATCACGAAATTGGTGATGGCTGCGGCATGGTCGAACTTTTCCGCCCAGATGGAGGTCAGCACGCCGATAAAGGCGGTCAACCCCGCGCCCATCAGCCCGAACCAGAGGATCGCCCAGGGATGCGCCGGGGTCACATGCACCCCCGGCCACAGCGCCATGGCTCCCCATAGCGCCAGGCCGACGCAGAAGGCGCGCGTCACCGCCGCGCCCACCAGCGCCAGCAGCAATTCGCTGACCGACAGCGGCGGCATCAGATAATCGATCAGCGTCCCCTGCATCTTGCCCGCCAGCAGGGAGAAGCTGCTGTTCGCGAACGCATTGTTCATCATGCCCATGATCATCAGGCCCGGCGCGATGAAGTCCGCGAAGGGCACGCCCAGGACCTGGCGGTTGGCTCCGCCCAGCGCCAGGGTGAAGATGACCAGGAACATCAGCGTCGTAACGGCGGGTGCCCAGATCGTCTGGAGCTGCACC